>JAGBWH010000123.1 GCA_017629925.1 Clostridia bacterium | reverse complement strand
CATTACTAATTCTCCCTTTTCTACCGTTACGGTTTGGTATACCTCACCGTCTACGCGGAAATGGAGCTGCATCATATTTTCCATGCAATTTCCTCCTGTGTTGCTGTTTAATAATTGATTTTAGTTTGGTATATGTGAAGGTGTGTTACGCGCACACGCGAATAAAAATATTATCTCATGCAAAATTATAACATATATATTTAAGAAAATCAAGTAATATACAAAATATTTTTGCAAAACATGCCATTTTCTCCATTTTTGCAATTGATGAGAGAGGCGTCAAAGGGGTAAGCACAAAAAACGGCAAATTTGGATGCCATTTTTGGGCTTTTTGGGGGTGATTGATGGCTTTTTATGCCACATTGGCAATGTTTTTAGACGCAGGTAAAAAATTTCTTCCTTAATATTATATATAGAACCATCTTTATGCGTGCCGCAAAATGCGTTTTTTCTGAACAAGTAGAGGGGGGTGCGTCAGAGGGGTTTTTAGTTTTTGTTGCCTTTTTGGATGAAAAAAACGATTGTTTTTGGGCAAAAAGTGGTTAAATTCTCATTTTGCACTTAGCAAAATGCCAAGAAAAAAAGCGAGGCAAACACCCCGAAAAGACGGGATATATGCTTCGCTTTTGCTTCAAGAAATACCGCTTTCCCTTACACGATCCATTTTGTGATGAGAACAGATAGTGCAAAAACAACCATGGGTACGAGCATCCACAGCAGATGAAGTAGAAGAGATTTTATTTGGCGGAGTTTCCCTGCGGAGAACAATTCATAGAGAAAATAGGCACCAATCGTTGCCACAAGCGGCAATAGCACAGCGAGCGAAAACGTCCACAGGTCGCCTTCCAAAAAATCATTGGTGTGTAGCAGTATGCCCGATGCCACTTGTACGGCAAAGGGCAATGTGACGAGCATCCGCCACAAATGTTGCATTTGAGGACTGGTGGCAGGGTTGCGAGGGGTAGTGCCGGGGCGTTTGACATAGGCAAGCCCGCCAAGTATCATCAAACCAAGTGCGGTGATAAAATAGTATGAAATTGCCACAGGGTTGAGCACAACACCTTTGTCCGTTATGATGTCAACGGCGGAATTGAGGAGTGACCAAGGCAGAAAATAATCCCAAGACAACACAACCAAAGGAGATGCCGACACATCGAAATGGGGGGCTACTTCCCCGATGGTATCAAGCCAAGCGCTTGCCACAACGCGGGCATCGAGGAAGAATATGCCAAAAATGGCAATATACGATACCTTATTTCCTGCACAGGTATACGCCAAAGTGGAGCAGGCGAATACAAACAAACACGACGCCACCGCCGACACCAACGCCAAAATGGCGTCTCCCAGGTCGTAGACAAAATGAGGACACAGAGAATAAAACAGGCATCTTAGCCCAAAGCAAACAACCGCAATGCCGACAATCCAAGTGAGCGCACCTAAAAGGAAATTGAAGTATATACTCAACCGTCTGTATGGCAAGGCATCGTAAAAGTCGCATGCATTGCGTTGCAGCATAAAGCTGTACGCTGCAGCGCTACACGCCACAGCATAGGGCATGAGCAGGCAAAGAGGGGAAATCAGGTGGGTGGGGGTAAGTGCGATGGTGTCCACCATGCCTGTATCACCAACCATCCAATAGGTCACAAGAGAGGTGATGGGATTATTGAGAGAGATCAGCATAACAATCGCTGCCACCACACCCCCTAAACGCTGGCGGTGCAGCCCCTCACGATAAAGACGAAAAGAAAATAATGACTTCATCATACCCTCCTTATCGCAATACATTTGCGAAATCGTATCCCAAGGCTTCCATTTCGTAGACGAATATTTCTTCCAGCCCAAGGGGTAAAATTTCCAGCAAAATCGGATTTTTTTCTTGCAAAATAGAGAGCACACGCTCTTGGTCGCCACGAACAATCAGCTCGGTAATTGCCCCTTTGCGATGAATTTTTCGGGTATCCATTTTCAGGAAAATGCTTTCATCGTATGGCCCGTTCATGGCAAATTGCACTTTGAAGAGTGAAGTTTTCATATGGGAGATATCGCTTTCAAACACGATACCGCCACGATGAAGCAATGCAAGTTGGTCGCAGGTGTCTTCCAGCTCAAGCAGAGAGTGAGAAGCGATAATGACCGTTGTGCCATAGTCGGATACGTCCTGACGGAGTACATCCTTGACCAAGTTTCGCATAATGGGATCAAGACCATCAAAGGTTTCATCAAAAAAGAGATATTTTGGCATCACGGAAAGCCCCAAAATTGTGGCAGCCTGACGGCGCATCCCTTTAGAAAAGGTTTGAATGGTGGCTCTGGGATTGAGACCAAAGGTTTTGGTGAGTTGCTTATAGCGTTTCATGGAAAAGCCAGGATATAAATTTTGGTAAAATCCTGCCATGCGGTCGAGTGTGGCTTGAGGGAGGAAAAACAGTTCGTCAGGGATAAAAAACAAAGACTGTTTGACCTCCGGATGATCGTAGACGGGTGTGCCATCTATGAAAATTTGCCCCTCCGAGGGACGATATACGCCGGAAATCAGCCGCAAAAATGTGGATTTGCCCGAACCATTGCTCCCAACCAGCCCATAAATACAGCCGGAGGGGATTTGACAATTCAGGTGGCTGAGTGCCGTGCAATCATCATAGTGCATGGTCACGTTTTTTGCTTCAATCATGTGTGTACTCCTCTACATCATAGTTGAGTCAATGTATCAATTTTGCTTTTGTACGGTTTTATATTCGTCATAGTAGCGATAGTAGGGACAATGACTGGTTTGCTGCCCCAAAAAATCCAGCATTTCGTCTTCATCTAAATGCATGGTGCAGACTTGACAGCCATAATCTTCATCCCAATCGTAAAACTCGCACGTCTCACAAGTGGGGGCGGTTGTTTTCTTTTTTGTCATGGCATCCTCATAATAGGCTATGATTTGTGGTCTTCTTCAAGGTATAAAACATTACGTAAAATGGTATTTTTTCCTCTCCAAGCAAACGCTCTGCGAGAAAATGACGCGTCGTCGAGCGTGTCGAGATAAGCGGATGTGATATGCTCTACCCTGCTTTTATGAAAAAAATCAATGGGGGTTTGGGGAATTTTGCCCTCTTTTCGATTTAAAGGACACGCCATTTGGCAAGCATCACAGCCCCAAACGCTTCCGCTTTTTTTGAGATAAGCCAATTCTTGCTCTGTGAGCGTACCCTTTTTTTGTGTGAGAGCAGAGAGGCAAGGCTGCTCTCTGTCGCGCAAATAACCCGTGGGGCAAGCCCTACGGCATTCGCCGCAATGAAGACAACCTTTTACCGAAGAGACAGAGTCGCACCCCCACGCCTGCGCAGGCAAAGTGGAGAGCACAGCCCCTATAAACACGAAACTGCCATAGGTGTGAGAGATGAACAGACCATTGTCTCCCATCACCCCAAGACCTGCGAGGGTGGCGGCATGGCGTTCATCTAAGGGCGAGTTGTCGCAAAAAAAGCGAAACTCGGACGAAGGATAAAGCCCTAATAGAAAAGTCTCAAGCTCTGCGCCAAATTGGCCCGCAAACAGGTGGTAGTCTTCGGAAGTGGCATAGCACGACAGATTTTTTCCTTCGCGGACAAAATACGGAAACAAAAGCACCAAAACACTCTAAGGAGAAAAATCCAGTTTCACTCTTTTGCATTTTTCCAAAGAAAGATGGCAAACAGAGGCGGGGGTGGCGCCATATTCCAAAATCTGATGGCTAAAAAGGAAGTCCTTTAACTGTGCTTGCTCGGTTTGATACATACGCACCTCTTACGCATAAGAATTGCCTGATAGAGCTTCTTTGTGCTGTTGATTGTGATACAGTGTATAATATTTTCCGCCCAGTTTAAGCAGTTCTTCATGACTGCCTTCCTCTGCAATTT
>JAGBWH010000122.1 GCA_017629925.1 Clostridia bacterium | reverse complement strand
CGAGCATTGCTCTTGCGGTTGCCATGACCATCATGGCCATCACCATGCAGATGAAGTCTTTGTCAGCTGGGGCAAGGAAACCACTAAAACCTACACCGAAGAAGAAATCAAATCCATTCTCACCGCTTTTGACGAAGATCCCGACCATTGCGGCATGATTTTGCGCTCCAAAGGCATTGTGCCGGCTGGGGAAGGGAAATGGATTCATTTTGACTATGTACCGGGCGAGCATGATGTGCGCTTTGGCTGTGCATCTCTTGTGGGCAAGTTGTGTGTGATTGGCGTTTCTCTCAATGAGGATCACCTCGCACAGCTCTTTGGCGTGTAAGAAAGGATATACTATGAATACGATACCTGTTTATCTGTTTACCGGTTTTCTTGAAGCGGGTAAAACAAAGTTCATACAGGACACCATGGCAGACAGCGACTTTAATGCGGGTGAGCGCACCCTGATTTTGCTATGCGAAGAAGGGGAAGAGGAGCTTGATGTCTCCACATGGAAAAATGGCAACGAAGTGGTGACCATTCACACCATCGAAAGCGAAGACTGGTTCACAGAAGATAAATTAGAAGCCCTTCGCAAACGCGCCAAAGCCGAGCGCGTGATGATTGAGTATAACGGTATGTGGTCGCTGGATAAACTCTATATGAATTTGCCCGAAACATGGAGCGTAGGGCAAGAGCTGTTTATTGCAGACAGCACGACCATCTTAAACTATAATGCCAATATGCGCCAGCAGGTTGTAGATAAACTGCAAAGCGCCGCTGTGGTGATTTTTAACCGCATCACCCCCGATACGGATATTATGGCGCTTCATAAATTGGTGCGCGGTGTGTCTCGGCGCGCCCAAATTGCCTATGAGTCCATAGAAGGGCATATGCAAATGGACGATATCGAAGATCCCCTGCCTTTTGATGTCAATGCTGATCCCATTGTCATCGAAGACCGTGACTATGCGCTGTGGTATCGTGATATTGGAGAAGAAATGCCTAAATATCATGGAAAAACTGTCACCTTCCTTGGCGTGGTGGCAAGAAATAAAAACATGGCAAAAGGCGAATTTGCCATTGGTCGCCATGTCATGATTTGCTGTGAGGCGGATATTGCCTATCGCGCATTCCTTGCCACATGGAAGGATGCCCACACCCTGTCTTCCTATGATTGGGTGAAAGTCACCGCCAAAATTGAGGTCAAACGCACCGCCTTTTATGGTGGAGAGGGACCTGTGCTCACCATTTTGTCACTCGAAAAGGCGCAAAAACCCGCCGAGGAAGTGGCAACCTTCTATTAAACATCCTTTATGTGAAAGGAACATATACCATGAACCAAAATATCATCACTCAAATTCACGACTATCTTCATGCGCATCAAAACTAGTTTATCGAAGATTTGATGACGCTTGTCCGTATTCCCTCTATCGAGGAAGCCCCTGCCCCCCACGCCCCCTTTGGCATCCCTTGCAGAAAAGCACTTGACAAAGCGGTGGCACTCTTTGAAAGAGAAGGGCTGGACTGTACCGTCTATGGGGATGGCGTATACGGTTTGGCAAAAAAAGCGGGCAAAAAAGCCGAAATTGGACTTTTTACCCACCTCGATGTAGTGCCTGTCACCAACGATTGGATGCTAAATTTGCCTTTTGATCCGCAAATTCACGATGGATGCCTTGTTGGTAGAGGTGTGCATGACAATAAAGCGGGTGCCACCATGGCACTCTATGCCCTGCACACGATCAAAGCTTTGGGATTGCCTCTCCATTCCGCTGTCACGGTATTTTTAGGCACAAATGAAGAAACAGGCATGGGTGATATCCATGCCTACGCCGAAGAGCAACCCATGCCTACGGTCAGCTTGGTGCCTGATAACGCCTACCCCGTATGCCTTGGTGAAAAGGGAATTTATCATCTGTGGGCAAAATCAAATCAACCGTTGTGCGACATTCTCTCCATTGATGGTGGTGTTGCCACTAACGTGATTTTGGATAATGTCACCGCCAAAGTCAAACCAAGCGACAATCTTTTCAACGAACTGGTCACCGCAATTGGTAGCCAAAAAGAATATAAACTTGAGGTGCGAGACAGTCTCATTTATCTCACCGCCTATGGTATCACAGCACATGGTAGCGCCCCTGCCTCTTCGCTGAATGCAGGCAAGCTGCTACTCAAAGTTTTGCTGGATTGCCCCTCTTTGTCAGCGCAAGACAAACAGATTTTGAGCGGCGCATACCATTTCCTTAGTGCAGACTATGGCGAGCCCTTTGGTATTGATGCAGAAGATCCCTACTTTGGCAAAACCACCGCCACAAACGGTATGTTCTCCACCAAAGACGGCATCTTGTCACTCTCCTTTGATATTCGCTATGGCGCAAGTTCTGCGCCTGATTGGGTAGAGGCGTGTGTGCGCACCTCCATCTCCGAGCATGGCTTTACCCCCTATCGTGAAGAAAACCGCCCCGGCTTCCGTATTCCTGAAGACGAGCCAACCGCGCAGGCGCTCATCGAAGCCTACCGCACGGTATCGGGCGACCATACGAGCAAAGTCATCTATAGCGGTGGTGGCACTTATGCCAGACACCTCAAAAACGCATTTAGCTGTGGCTGTGAAGCCCCCTATTTGACGCATGATTTAGGCCTCCCTCAAGGTCATGGCCATATTCATCAATCGGATGAAAGCATTGCCATTGAAGCCTTGCTTGAAAGCATCAAACTCTTGACGGTGATGTTGCTCTCTCTTGATGAGGCGTGCCAAAACCAAGCCTGAACTCTTTTTCACCCAGCCGCACAGAAACGGTTTTAGGCATACCATAGTGGGT
>JAGBWH010000121.1 GCA_017629925.1 Clostridia bacterium | reverse complement strand
TCTGATTTTTACAAAAATCACCAAGTGGGGCAGTTTCCACTCATTGCGCTTTTCAATGAGTTTTTTTGCCATATCCATGTTTTCCAAATCCGAGCCAAATGCCACCACGATAAAGTTGACATCCAGCGGATGGCGAGAAAATACGCGACGAATACTGGAATAAAATGACAACTCGTTGATATCCATTTGATAGTAATGCTCAGCGGCGGGCAAATCGGGGAAAGGCAGATATTCGTCCTCGCGGTTTTGAATGGTGGAAAACTCATGGGTGAAGCGGTAGTAACTGTGGTTGAGGTTTTTGTTGCTATGGGCGTCTTGCTTGTCAATGATATGATAATGAACGGGTTTGATATGGGGCTCTCCGTCCTCGCCTTGGGTGATAAACTGGTTGTTTGCCACGGAGGTCAGGAAAATTTGACGATTGGTATTCCCAAACCCTATGAGCGCCACGTTGATATCCACCTCGCCACAAACAAGAGAGGTATCAAAATCAATATGACGGTCGTCCATAAAACGGGTAAAGGGGAATCTGTCAATCATATCCACGGCGACTTTTTGATATTTGTTGAGATAATGGAGGCATCCTTTCGCTTGCTTCATGAGGTCTTCGTATAAGCCCTCGTAGCGCGCGTCTCCAAACACGTATATTTCAAGACCAAAGAGCAGGTCGGGATGGTCAAGGCTTTGTATGTATCCTACGAGTCGTTGACAGAAGAGCACGTTTTGCTCTTCACTACCGGAGTTGACAATGATATAGAGTTTGGCATCGTCTCTTTTTCTGTGTTGACGACTCACATAACCCACAAGGTCATCCCAGACCTTTAGGTCATGATAACCTATGTCTTCCATATAGTAGGTATTGCATTGCTCGTCTGTGAGCAGGTCAACGATTTGGGCAGAATGGGGTGGGGTTGAGCGGAAAATAGAGAGATTTTCTTCGTTGCTTCCCAGCAAAATGTATTTTTCTTTGCGACGGAAACGGAAAAAAATGGTGCGAAAACCATACCAGATTTTCTGATTGAAAATGGAAAGGGCAAACAAAATCACATTGAATGCCACAAGCGTGTAGCAAAAATAAATGGCATTGGCGTAAAGCGTGGAGTCATTCATGAGTGCTTCGATGGGGGTAATGTCGTATTGCAAAATGACGAGCTTGACAATATAGTGAATAGAGGAAAAAATGGCTTTCAGGAATTCTTGACCTGTATAAAGTCTACCGCACAAAAACAAGGGAAATGCCACAAAATAGATAAAGGAGCATCTACCTTTTTTGAAACTGCGCACAAATTCGATGCGGTCAGCACGTTTTAGACACAGTATTTTTGTCACCACATACAGCAAATCCAGCGCCATGACGGCAAAGCAGATTAGGATGACGAGCTCAAACATTTGCATATATTCACCTCATAGAAATCGGTTTCACTCAACAAATTTTGCGAGATTATAGGTCAAAGAAGGGCTGCTTGAAAAGAAAATCATCAAGCAGCCCAAAATCAATTGGCATCAAGCGCCAATTGTTTGCATGAATTGGCTCAGGGTAATGGCACCTTTGCCCAGCATCAGGAAAAGGTCATTGTAGCGGTCAACGGTGGAGCAGGTGCAGGAAATCATGTATTGCATCATAGATTCGCTGACCAAGCTGCTTCTGTAACTTGCATTCATTCTAAACAGAATTGCGCCGTCGTCCAAGTCCATATCAAAGCCGCCGTCTGCCATTTTGTAGTTGGCTTCGCAGGTGGCAATGGCCAATATTTCGCGCTTATCTTCGGGAATGTTAAAGGGCATAAAGGACATGAGTCGCACCAATTCTCTGTTTGCATCAACAAACAGGGTGAGGCGCATGGGGATATCTTCACCGTTTACCGTAAAACGAACATACAGTTTTTCGGGATTTTCGGTGTCTTTATCATAGGACCATTGTCTTGCTTCCAAAGCATCGCAGAGGGTTTGGTATACCTCTTGCGCTTTTTTTAGTTGTCTTGCGTCTGCCATCTCCGAATCCTCCTTACTCATCTATGCTAACTTTAAATTGGGAGAAGGTCATAGAACCATCTGCCAATGCTTGCAGTTTTTCATTGTATTCATCTACGGTGCCACAGGATACGTCCATCATGTAGGCGAGCAGGTCGGGGCTAATGACACAGTCACGGAAACTGGATACCATTCTAAAGAGCAAAGTGCCTTTAGAGGGGCTATAGTCAAAGCAACCATTGACGAGCTTGTAGTTGATCAGGGTAACCGCCAGAGCCATCTCTGCACGTTTATCTTCGGGAATATCAAAGGGAAGGTGAGAGAAGAGCAAAATGATTTGACGTTCTGCTTCAACGGTGATACGAATGGGCATGGGAATGTCATCGCCTTGCACACCGCAGGAAATATTCAGTTCGTCTAAATCTTTTTCATAATGCCAGTTTCTTTCATCCAGCATTTCGCACAGGGTAACATACACTTCCTGCGCTTGTCTAATTTGTTTAGCATCAGCCATGGGGAAATCCTCCTTGAAAAATTTTAGTGTGGGGTATTAGGTAAAACCAATGGTCTTGCGTTTGTCTTGGAGCGGGCCAAATTCTTTTTCAGCTGCAGCGCGGTTGAAGTCGTCTGAGGTGAGGTGAATTTGGGTGGTGCCATTCAGTTGGCAACGCATAGCGGCTTTTGCCCATGTTCTTTCAAAGAGGTTACGAACAAAGCGCGCGTTGCTAAAGGATTTAGAGGTCACCATCGCTTCGGGGAGGTTTTTGAAGAAGTTTTCTGCTGTGGTGAGCAGGTCTTCATCATAACCGAAGGCTTTTTTGAGTTGTTGTTTGAAAATGAAGAAGAGTTCCTCGCGTGTGAAGTTGGGGAATTCAATGATGTAAGGCATACGGCTTGCAAGCCCTGCGTTGCCGCGCATCAATGTTTCCATTTCATCGGGATAACCAGCCATGATGACCACAAGGTCGGTGCGATGGTTTTCCATTTCGGCAATCAGGGTATCGAGGGCTTCTCTGCCGTAGTCGCGGTCGTTATCGTCGCCACGGTAGAGGGAGTACGCTTCGTCGATAAAGAGGACAGAGCCGTAAGCATCACGGCACATACTGGACACTTTCGGTGCAGTTTCGCCAATGTAGCGTCCGCAGAAATCTCTGCCTGCATATTCAAAGAAGGAGCCTACGCGGAGCACACCGCGTTCTTTGAGAATTTGACCAACAATGCGCGCCACGGTGGTTTTACCGGTACCGGGATTACCCACAAAGCGCATATGTAGACACGGACTTGCCAAATCCTTGGCTCTTGCCAGCTCGATTTGAGACAGGATCTCTTCCACACGCTCCACGATCTTTTCTGCGCCAACCAAGCCTTTGAGTTGTTCCATGCCGGAGAGGCCATTGTCTTTGAATTGGCTGCAAAGACCTGTGAGGTCTTTTTTGCTGACCAAGGTGTCGTCGCTGTGTGTGTGTGCATTGTGGAGTTGTTTTTTGTAAATCATTTCGCGCACCACTTTTTGCACGGTATGGATACCATAGAAGCGTCCGTCGCTCTTTTCTTCGGCAATCTTATGGTCAAAGATTTTCCATGCGGCATTGGTCATGCGGAAGCCGTATTTTTCCAGTTCACGGCTGGCAAATGCACGAAGATTGGAAATGTTGAAGGGAGGGAAGGAGATGCATCTAACAAACATCAAATCGCTCAAGCCTGCGGCAATGCGATTGAGCACATCCATTTCCACGAAGGGAATACGGAACACAACAACGGTGTTTTCAATGCTCTTTTCGAGTTCGGAGAGGAAGTCTCTAAACATCTTGGTGTTGATATGCGTCATCCATTCGCTGATGTCAATGCAAACGAGGTTGAGCGTGCCTTTGCGGTTGAGGCGCATGGCTTGCAGAGCGCTCTTGAAGGGAGCCATAGAGGTGCCGTCGGGGGGATCGAGTTTTTCTTCGGACACCTGACCGATGGTTGCGGTGCGGTTGATTTGCACAGCACCCAGCAAATCAAGGAGCAGTTGCAGATATGCAGACAGCCCGTGACCTTCGTTGATGGAGAAAATGTAACTTTGATGGATGAACACATCATAGGTGTTGCATTTAATGACTTGAGGGGCAATGCGCACGATCTCTCTTGCCAAGTCTTTGAAGGCCTTGCCACCAATCATTTGGTCAATCTCTGCCAGAGTTTTCTCAACGGAGGTGGGGGGAGTGCCTGCGGGGGCTTCTGCAGAAAAACCATTGCCGGAAAGAGATACGGAGGGTGTTTCAGCTGTGGGCGCGGGTGCGGGAGTTTGCGCAGGGGTAGCGGCGGAGAGGGCGTGCAGCAACGTTTGAATGTCGGATGAAGTGCCGCTGCCGGCGCCATCGGGTGTGGCTTCGCCATTTTCCACGATGAAGCTCAGTACCTTCTTTTTGGGATGATACTGGTCTGTTACCCATTGTTCCACTTCTTGTCTGAAAGCGTCAATAGAGCAAACTTGGGTATCCAGCTCCACTTCCAATTCTTGCAGAGACACAGATGTAATGGACACAGAAGGCATTTTTTCCTTGAGTTGGGATTTCAGCCATTCAACAGGCTTGACGGAATCGTCTTGGCATGAAAGCACGAAACGGCTGTCAAAACCAATGATCACTTTTACAATGCTTGACATGGGGTAATATCTCCTCGTTTTTTAATTTTCTATGTTTTATTTTTTTACTCTTTTTTGGGGCCTTTACCTGAACTGACGCGTGCATCCTTTCTTTTGTCATCATCGCTTAGATCTTCAAAGATGCGCAAACTGGGATGCATTTTGCCTAATGTGGCAGCGTCTTTTCCGTCCTTGCTTATGCCGGATATGTACCCCTCGGTGCGCATATAAGCGTCCCAACGGCAATGCTCGATAACAGAGTTGATTTCGGTTTGCGCGGGGGTGCGATCCGCTTCGGGCAAATCAGCGCCGGGAATCTGGCAAAACAGACGTGCTCTGGCATGGACGGCGGAAGCCATAGAGGACATATAGCAGTATTCATACTTCCAAAAATCTTCCTCGCTACCATAACGCATTTGCACTTCAAGCGCCCTTTCTTCCAACTCACTATCAATGATGACATCCACAGAGAAGGAAGATTTGAGGTCTCCGATAAAGGAGATGCCGTAGGGGCGAGATTTATAGTTTTTAGCGTCTTTGAGGGCGATGCAAATGTCGGAATTATACACAACGGTTTGGATGGTGGGGGAGATTGTTTGCTCTTTGTCTTTGGCTTGTTTGCGCTCAAACATGATGCGGAGTTCATAGGCAGTTTCCACATTGACTTTGTCTGTGCCGAGCGCAACAAAAGCAAAGGTAATTTCGGGAATTTTGTAAATTTCGTCGGAGAATTCGCTACCTTGGATATCAATGCCGGGGTGGAGATGAATATCGTAGTAGGCGTCACCTTCTCGGTGTTTACCATTGAGCCTTTCGTCCAGCAGTTCTGGGAAATCAAGGGTGTATCGCTTGGCGAAATCTTTATTTTTATCAAATACGTGAATGCACAATTCATACCCATCCATTTGGCAGAACCAAACAAGGGCTTTGAACATTTCCGTGCCTTGCAGACCGGCGCCGACGATCACGGCAGTAATGCGCTTTTTCTCTCCAATTTGTACTGCGCCTTCAAACAACTTTCCGCCTTCCTCGTAGAGTGTTCGATAAATCAGTGACTGCATCTCGTTGACACGGAATACGTGCATATAACCTTTGTCAATGTTAGAGAGAAGCAAATCGCTTTCCGTGCTGTAATCAAACACATAGGCGCGCGTGTTGGGGACGGGGATCTTCACTTTTTTTGTTCTTTGCTCGGTTTGCCCATTTTCCAAGGTGACCGTCTCGGTGACGTGCTGGTTTTTGTGATAAACACGGTCTTTGTATTGCGAAATAATGGTCGTGGCTTGGGTGAGGTTTTCGTTGGCGTCCTCGCCGATGAAGAAGAAAGTAATGTCTACTTTTTTTGACACAAACCAGAGTTTAAGCGAGGCAATGTCTGCGGGATGGCAAATGGCACCAAGCGCTTCGGCTTTTGCCAAAAGTTCTACGGATCGTTCGTCTTCATGACGAAGCACATCGGTGAAAAGCAGGGTGCTTTTACGATATTTTTTTGCGATTTTGCGATCGTTTTCATCATCCGTTTTGTGATGGCGGATGCTGTCTGCCAAAGCCAGCGACTTTTCATTGAGTTCCGAAAAGATGTATATAGAGCGACCGCGACGGAAGAAGAGGCGCATAGATGCCCATGCTTTTTTGAAGAACAAAAGAGCAAACACAACCGTGAGAACAGGCGCGAGGACAAGCATGATGGCTGACCACAGGTAAAAAAGCTTATCTGCTGAAAAATCAGCGGGAAGCTGCCCCACAATGTCGGAATAGTCAAAGTCTAAAACGAAAAAGCGCGCGGCGTTTTGCAGGGAAATGAGTGCGGCCTTCGCCCCGCCCCCATAAAGGACGTGGTTAGAAGGAAACATCAAAATCGCAGAGGCGCAGAAGGTGCCGGCTGTGAGCAGGTGAGAGGGGCGCAAAGCGAAACGTTTTTCGCTTTTTGTGAGAAACTTAATGCCGGCTGAAACGGGGAAAAAGAGCAGAAAAACGCAAAATATCGCAATGGAAAGGACCAGACAAGTCGTCCACATAGGATAGTCTCCTCCAAATATGTGAGTCTATATCATATAGGTATTACTCTTATTGTATCACGAAAAAAAACAGATGTCAATAAAATATAATAAATTCAATAAAATTAGTATTTTTTATAAAAGAAAAGGGAGAGGGGCGTGTTTTAGACTTTACAAAAACCAAAAATGTGTGTATAATAGGGGAGAAAACACAAAAAAAGCAAAGGAGAAAGCCATGCAAAGACAAACGACCAAACCCGAACTGCTTGCGCCCGCAGGCTCCTTTACGGCACTACTTGCGGCGGTACAGGCGGGGGCGGATGCCGTCTATTTTGGCGGAAGCGCATTTCATGCCAGAGCATTGGCACAAAACTTTGACCGGCAGGAACTAAAACGCGCCATTTTATATGCGCATCTACATGGCGTGAAAGCGTATATCACGGTCAATACCTTGCTTTTTGACAGAGAACTTGACAGAGCGGTAGCCTATGCCCGTTTCCTGCACGAGGCGGGGGCGGATGCCTTGATTTGCGCCGATTTGGGGCTGATTTCTCGTTTGAATAGGGAATGTCCCACCCTGCCGATTCACGCCAGCACCCAAGCCTTTGTACATTCTACTGAGGGGGCAAATGCCCTTTGTGAGCTCGGGGCAGAGCGTGTGGTAGTGGCAAGAGAATTACCGCTTTGCGATATCGAAAGTATTGTAAAAAACAGCCCCGCCGAGGTAGAAATGTTTTTACACGGTGCGCTTTGCGTATGCCATTCGGGGCAATGCTTGTTTAGTTCTGCCGTGGGGGGCAGAAGCGGAAACAGAGGCTTATGCGCCCAACCCTGTCGCCTGCCTTATGGAGATGACTATGCGCTCAGTCTCAAAGATTTAGCGCTGGCGCCCTATGTTCCACAACTCATTGAAAGTGGTGTGGCGTCTCTTAAAATCGAGGGGAGAATGAAAAGCCCCGAATATGTCTTTCGCGTCACGTCTCTGTATCGTCGTTTGCTCGACGAAAACAGAGGGGCAACAAAAGAAGAGATAAGTGAACTGGAGGCGGTGTTCTGTCGAGGAGACGGATTTACGGATGCCTACTTTACCGCCTCTCCCTACACCCACATGAAAGGGGTGCGCACCGAAGCGCAAAAGCAAATCACCAGAGAAATTGAAGCCCAAACCTTTGCGCCAAAAACTGTTCCTATCAAAGCAAAAATCACGATTTTGCCCAAAACCCCCTCTAAAATCGAACTATTTTTAGGGGATATTCATGTATCTGTCGAAGGGGACGAGCCTTTGGAAGCGCAAAATGCGCCACTCACAGAGGAGGGTGTTATCTCCCGTGTGGCAAAACTTGGAGATAGTTATTTTACTTTGGCAAAAGAGGACGTGACCTTGCTTTTGGGTGAGCGGTTGTTTTTGCCCGCAGGCAAACTCAATGCGCTCCGCCGAGATGCCACCGAGATGCTAGAGGCCCGTTTTACACAGCC
>JAGBWH010000120.1 GCA_017629925.1 Clostridia bacterium | reverse complement strand
CTGACAAATTGACCGTTCACCCAAAGGGTGTAGTCCGAGTCGGCGGATATGTGAAGGGACACTTGCCCCTCGCTATATGTGTAAGGTTGCAGAAATTGTGCGTAACTGTCTGCTGTGGCAGGGGCAGTCGTCCAAATCCACTTTGCCATATTTCTTCTCCTTTTTACGACTTATCGAGCGCGGGACGCCGCCTCCACAAAGGCATGAAAAATGTGGTCGTTTGCATGGTTGTCGATACAATCTCTTTCAGGATGCCATTGCACGCCATAGAGGAAAGATTTGTTTCTGTCGCATACCGCCTCTATCAGTCCGTACTCTGCACGAACAATGGGGGAGAGAGAGGGGGCTAAGCCATCAATGCCTTGGTGGTGAAAACTGTTGACAGAAAAACGGTCACCCACGGCAAAAGGCAAAAGGGAAGACTCTTCTGTGACGACCACGGTATGTTTGGCTAAAACGGGAGATGTCGCGCCTTTGGAATGGCAAATCTCGGTATAGCCATTCTCTGTTAGGTCTTGGTGGAGTGTGCCGCCCAGCATGGCATTGATAATCTGCAGACCTCTGCAAATGCCCAAGATGGCTTTGTCTTTTTTATATGCCAGTGTAAATAAACGGCTGTCCAGCGTGTCTCTTTCGGGCACAGGCGTCTGGCAACTATCCTTTTTTGGCTGACCGTATAGGTTGGGGTGAAGGTCTTGCCCACCCGTGAGCAAAACGCCCTGCGCCATATCCAGCAGTGCTGAAAGCCCCTCGTCATCTGTGCCAAACGGTACGATAAACGGGATAGCGCCGTGGGCTTGCAGAACGGAGATATAGTTTTTTTCCATGTATAATTCTTGGTAGTTTCCACTAAAAAGGGGGGCTACCAAAATGACGGGTTTTACTTGATTCATAGATACGTCCTTTGTTTCATTTCTTGACCATATTTTATCATGCAAAGAGGGGATGTGTCAATAGATTTATCCCATTTGCCACAGACGAAAGACCTCATAGGCAGTGTCTTTGAGATTGGCGTAGGCGGTGGGGATATCAAGGGCTTCTTCGAGGGTGGTCACACGGCGCAAAATAGGGAAAAACGCATCAATGCCATGCGCGTGACAAGCCTCTGCACCGTCTCCCACACAGCCACAAAAAGCAATCACTTTTTTGCCATGTTTTTTGGCGAGTTTTGCCACACCAATGGGGGCTTTGCCCATCACACTTTGCCCGTCCAGCCGTCCCTCTCCCGTCACCACGATATCGGCAGTTTTGATCACATCTTCTATGTGACTTTCCTGTAGCACGATGTCCACGCCTTTATCGAGTACAGCGGGGGTAAACGCCAAAAAAGCAAAGCCAAGTCCACCTGCCGCCCCGGCCCCGGGGTAGTCTTTGTTTGCGGTGGGGGAAATGGTACGGGCAATGTTGGCATAACATTCAAGCCATGCGTCCATTTTTTTGATGGTGTCAGGGGTTGCCCCTTTTTGCGGTCCGTAAATGGCAGAGCAACCATTTTCTCCGCAAAGCGGATTTTCGACGTCACACGCCACCAGAATTGTTGCATCAAACAGGGCAGGATGCACACCTTCGGCGGAAATAGAGCAGAGATGCTCCAGCCCTTTTCCCCCCAGCGGGATGGGATGACCTTCTTTGTCTAAAAAGGCGTAGCCAAGTGCGGTGAGCATGCCCACGCCACCGTCATTTGTGGCACTTCCGCCGATGCCAATGATCAGTTTTCTGCATCCGCGCTCAAGGGCGTCTATCATCATTTCGCCCACGCCGTAGGTAGTGGTTTCAAGCGGGTTGCGCAGATGAGGGGGAACAAGGGTGATCCCCGATGCCGCCGCCATTTCAATGACCGCCGTTTGGCTCTCCTCTATGATACTGTAAGTGGCCTCTACGGGGGTGAGCCTCGGTCCTTTTACGGTCACTTTCACGTGCTTTACTTTTCTGCCTTGGGAGAGTGCTTCTACCGTGCCTTCTCCACCGTCAGCCATGGGGCAAACCGTCACATTTGGAGAGGGCACACAAGCCAAAACTGCGTCCTTTACCGCCTGTCCTGCCTCAAGCGAGGATAAACTGCCTTTGAAGGAATCAATGGCTACCACTACATTCATGATATACTCCTATCTCTGTATTAGATGAAGTTGATATAGTATTGTTGACTCTATTGTATCATAAAGAAAGCGGTTTTGCAAGAGATGAAAAAGGGATGCCTTAAGGCAAAAAGATGCGATGCAAAGCGACAAAAAAGAAAAATACCTATTGAAAAGCATCTCCGAAAATGATACAATACACATAGAGACAACCTCATTCTAACAACAGAAACGGAACGCATTATGTATCAAAAAATCAATCATTATATCGAAACATTGAAAGAAAAATACGTGCAAATCTGGATAGATGTATGCAACCTCGAAAGCCCCACGCGTGATAAAGCCGGGGTAGACCGCGTTGGTCAATATTTCGCACAGCGCGGAAAAGAACTTGGCTTTTTGGTGGAAGTATACCCTCAAGCGGTGGCAGGGGATGTCATTACACTGACCATGAACCCCGAGGCGAAAGGTGGTGTTGCCATGTCAGGTCATATCGACACCGTTCATCCCGTTGGACTTTTCGGTTCACCTGCTGTCAGAGTGGAAGGGGATCGCATCTATGGGCCGGGCACACTTGACTGCAAGGGCGGTGTTGTGGGGGCGCTGATGGCAATGGAAGCCCTTTCTCTTGCAGGATGCAAAGACAGAGTCATGCTTTTGCTCCAAACCGATGAAGAGGTGGGCAGCTCTATCAGCGGACGAGCCACCATTCACTATATTTGCGAAAAAGCCAAAGACTGCAAAGCTTTCTTTAACTGCGAAGGGCATCGAGACGGCAACGGGGTGACACTCTATCGAAAAGGCATTCTCCGTTATCATTTTGAGGTGATTGGTCAAGCCTTTCATGCGTCCAGATGCTTTGCAGGTGGTAAGAGTGCCATT
>JAGBWH010000017.1 GCA_017629925.1 Clostridia bacterium | reverse complement strand
TATACTTCTCCTGAACTTCAAATCACCCTTTTGCTGGAAAGCGACCTGCTATGGGAAAGCGGTGATGAGGTCAACACCGATGAAGATATGGACTGGATTGGTGGTTTCCAGCTAAAATAATCCTCTCCATCTCATAACAAAAAAAGCTATTCTTCCGCCTTAGTTGGTGGAACGAATAGCTTTTTTGTTTGTTTGATTACAGCACGGCTTTTAAGAATTGCTTTGTGCGGGGGTGTTTGGGGTTGCCAAATAACTCTTCGGGGGTGCCTTCTTCGGTGATGATACCATCGGCAATAAACAGCACTCTTGAAGCCACTTCTCTGGCAAAGCCCATTTCATGGGTGACGATGACCATGGTCATACCGCTTTGCGCCAAACTTTTGATGACATCAAGCACCTCGCCCACAAGTTCAGGATCAAGGGCAGAGGTGGGCTCGTCAAAGAGCATGATTTTGGGTTGCATCGCAAGCGCACGTGCGATAGCAATTCTTTGCTTTTGCCCGCCTGAGAGCGTGGAGGGATAGGCGTCTGCTTTATCGGAAAGTCCTACTTTTTGGAGCAAATCCAAGCCTCTTTGCTTGATTTCCTCTTTGAGCGCCTTCATCTCTTTTCTGTAAGAAGGGACGGGGGTTTTCTCTTTTTTTGAAGAAAATAGAGCGCAAATGTTGTTGATGATCGCACTAAAAACGGCTTTTTTTAGTTTCTTTTTCCCATGATACAAAGGTGCCATGGTGATGTTTTTCAGTACATTTTTGTGAGCAAACAGATTGAATTGTTGGAACACCATACCGATGTTTTCGCGGTGATGGTTGATATCGACTTTCATATCTGCCAAGTCTTCACCTTGAAAGAGAATACTGCCACCGTCGGGATCTTCCAGACAATTTAGGCATCGCAGAAAGGTGGATTTGCCGCCGCCTGAAGGTCCAATGACGGCCACTACCTCGCCTTCGCTGATGGTCGTGGTAATGCCACGAAGCACGTGATTGTCCCCAAAGTGCTTTTGTAAATCTTTAATTTCTATCACTTTTTTTCAGGCTCCTTTCCATGAGTTTAATGAGTGCGCCAATGCCAAGTACAAGTATGATATAAATGGCTGCCATGACGAGATACGGGATGATATATTCATAGTTTTGTCCACCGATTTTTTGGAACGCAGTATAGATATCCATGGCGGTGACAAAGCTGACAACTGACGTTTCTTTGATGAGCGAAATAAACTCATTGCCTAAGGTGGGCAAAATATTCTTGATTGCTTGGGGAATGACTACACGCAGCATAGAAGGCCAGTAGCCCATGCCGAGTGCTCTTGCGGCTTCCAGCTGCCCTTTATCGACCGAGTCCATGCCTGCGCGCATGATTTCGGATGTGTAAGCGCTACTATTCAGACCAAAAATCAAAATACAAGTGACCAATGGGCTAAGATGAATACCCATGAGCGGAAATAGAACGTAATACCCCAGCAAAAGCTGCACCACAATAGGCGTGCCACGGAAAAATGATACGTAGGCATAGGCAATTTTGTCTAATATTTTAGCGCTTTTCTTATATTTGGGCATAATGCGGATGCTCGCAATGATGGTACCCACTAAAATACCAATCAAAAGCCCTGCGACCGCAATGACAATGGTGTTTCGCAACCCTTCTAAGACCACTTCATACATTTTGTGATCTATGAAGGCGTCCAGAAACTTGCTCCATTTTTTTGACATACTCTTCTCCTTTTTACACAGCGAAACTGCCACACCCCCAAAAAAGGATGTGACAGTTTGTCGATTTTATCATCAATTATTCGTTGATGGCTTTCACAATGGATTTTGCGGGACCTTCGTCCAAAATCACAAAGTCGATATTGCCGTTGATCATATCTTGCACAGCTTGTGCGCCGGATACGTGACCAACAACGGTGAGTGCGAAGCCTTCATATCCGAAATCTTCATTACCTTCCATGAAGAGTTGACCTGTGGTGCCGTTTTGCGCGCCGACCTTCTTATCTGCGCCCATAGCACTCAAGATAGCAAATACGTCTTCTGCGGTCTTGCAGTTGTCAAATGTGGTATCATCGGCTTTGACGATCAGCATTTGAGACGCTTTGTAGTATGTATCGGTAAAGGTAACGGAAGTTCTGCTTTCGTCATAGGTGATACCAGCCGCGCCGATATCAGCATAGCCTGCTTCCACGCTGGAGAAGATGGCATCAAATGACATTTCCAAAATGACCAGTTCTTTGCCCATATCAGCGGCAAGAGCAGCCATGAATTCAATATCAATACCGTAGTATTTATTGCCCTCGGTATATTCAAAGGGTTCAAAGGGGGTGTTGGTGGCAACAACCAATTGTTTGGAACGGTCACCTACGGTGCCCATTTCGTAGCCAACGGGGGTGCCGTCGCCAAAGTAGTTGTTGACGCTGGTATCAAATACGCCGTTTTCTTTGGATTGTTTCAAAAATGCATTTACAGTTTCCAGCAGTTCGGTATTGCCGGGAGCTACGCAGAAGGCGTATTCTTCTTCGGTAAGAGGAATATCTACTACTTTCACTGCATCTTTGTCGGTTTCATTGCCGCAGCTTGCAAGAGAGAATGTCAGCAGTACAATTGTGAGGAGTAAAGCGATTAGTTTTTTCATTTTTTTGCCTTTCTTTTTGGGGCTTTCGCCGATTTGTTTTGTTTACGTTCCCTATTATACACATTGTGTTTGGATTTGTCAATAGGTTTTTGAATATTTTTTCAACTTTTTTGAATATTTTTTGATTTTTAATGTATATTTCGTTATTTTAGTCATTTATTCATGTATATTGTGAATATTTGTCGGAAATATTGCTATTTTATGCAAAATAAGATATAATAGAAAGAGTAAAAAGAAATATTTCATATAAAAATATGATCATGTATATAGTACATATATGTAATTTCTACATAGACATAGACAGATAAAAGAAAAGGAGGGGCTGATATGATCGTGCTCGGTGTCTCGGATGTAGCGGTGAGTTTTGGCGCAAAAACGGTGCTCCAAGGCATTTCATTTTCTGTGGAAGAACGGGACCGCGTGGGCATCATTGGTGTCAATGGCGTGGGGAAAAGCACCCTACTCAAAGTCATCGCAGGCACAGGTGAGCCTGACCATGGCATTGTGTCTTTTGGCCGTGGTGTGACGGTGGGGATGCTTGAGCAAATGACAGACCTCTCCTCCAGCGCTTCCCTCTCCCTTATGGCATACATGGAAAGTGCCTTTACCGAATTACTACAAGCAGAAAAAGAACTAGAAGATATAGAACTCGCTATGATCACAGCGGCTGACCAAGGGCGAACAGCAGAGGCAGCCGCTTTGGCGAGCAAATATGATCAAAAAAGCATGGCATTCGAGCAAAACGGCGGAAAGGTGTTTCGCGGGAAATGCCGCAGTATGCTGGCAAGGCTTGGCTTTGGAGAGGACGGAGACAAGCGCAGTATTCGAGAGATCAGCGGTGGACAGCACACACGCTTAGCTTTGGCACGATTGCTTGCCAGAGAGCCTGATATTCTACTGCTGGACGAGCCGACCAACCATCTTGATATGGATGCGCTCCAATGGCTGGAAGACTATTTAGCCACGTATCCCAAAACCGTGATGGTCGTCTCTCACGACAGATATTTTCTGGATAGAGTGACCACCAAAACCCTGCACCTCTCTCACACCCACGCCGTGCTCTACCCCGGCAACTACACCTCAGCCAAAGAAAAAAGAGAAGCCGATGAGGCCTCTCTGGAAAAACGACGCCGTGAACAAATGAAAATCCGCGCCCGCATTGAAGTCAATATTGAGTTTCAACGCAGATGCGGACAGGAGCATAACTTTGTGACCATTCGTTCCAAGCAAAAGCAACTGGATCGAATGGAGGTCATTGAAAAGACAAAAGGCGAGAAAAGCGTGAAAATGCGATTTGATACCAGCGAAGAAAGCGCCGCCAACGTGTTGACTGTTCGTGACCTGTGTTTTTCTTATCAGCAAAAACCCATTCTCTCTCATGTGAGTTTTGCCATACGCCGTGGAGAACGCGTGCTGTTTTTGGGCAAAAACGGAACGGGTAAATCTACTTTGCTCAAACTTTTGTGTGGGAAACTGCAACCTAAGTCAGGCTATATTGAGTATGGTTATCGGGTGAAGGTGGGTTATTACGACCAAGAAATAAGTGCGCTGGATGCAAACCGCAGTATTTTCGAAGAACTGCATAGCACTTTCCCTGACCGTACCCACCTGGAAATTCGTTCTGCTTTGGCGCTGTTTTTGTTTGGCGCAGAGGATATCGACCAAAAAATCTCCACTTTAAGCGGTGGGGAAAAAGCCCGTGTGCTACTCTGCAAACTGATGCTCGATAAAGTGAATGTGTTGGTGCTGGACGAGCCGACCAACCATTTAGATATTGCCTCAAGAGAAGCGCTTGAAGTAGCCCTCTCCGATTATGAGGGAACGGTGATTGCCGTCTCGCACGACCGCTACTTTATCGACAGAACTGCCAGCCGTCTCATCGAGCTTTGCCCCGAAAGGCCCGGTGGCGTATGGGACTATCCTCTTGAAGAGAACGAGGGGGCTTACACGGTATATCGTGAATTTCGTGATAAGACCACATTCGAGGAGGACCAAAAAGACAAAGTCCCTACCGATGCAAAACTATCTTATGAGCAGCAAAAAAAGGCGCGCGCAGCCGCCAGAAGCGAGGAAAAACGGCAAGCCGAAATGCAAAGGCGTGTGGCTGAAATAGAGCAAGAATTATCCACGATTTCAGCGTTGATGGAGCAACCCGATATTGCCTCAGACTACCAAAAAACCGCCGAACTCTACGCCAAAATGGAGGACTTAGAAGAAGAACTGCTGCATCTCTACGAAGCCTTGATGGCGTAAATTACTCGTAGCTGGGGATAATGGCAATTCCGTTTAAGACACTCTCAAAACAATCTTCGGTGCTGGGATCAATGACGCGCACACCGTCGATGTGAATGAAACGGTCAAAGTCATAGATATACGTGTCAAGTGGGCGATTGTAGGCATCATTGCTTTGCGCCGCCACCAGAGGCACTCCCATCTCAAATCCCACCACTATCATGGTGTGGTAAAATCCTTCGTCAGTTTTGCCAAGTTGTATCACATCTCCCGTGAGCAATTCCTCTTTTTTCACTTCCCTGCCAAACGGCCCGGGCCCCTTGTTGCCTGTCAAAAAGTTATAAAAGAAATCTACACCTGTCCAAGAGGCAGTTCGCTCGCTATCAGATAGATAATACCATCCGAAAATGGGTGTATAGTTCATGGTGCAACTTCCCGCATACACACATTGAGATACGAAATTGGTGCAGTTCCCACCGATGCCTGTGTAGTCGTAAAAAATGGGATTGCGAGAAAATGCCCACTTTGCGGCATACTCCACGGCACGTTCTCTGTTGTATGGTTTTGTAATGAGCATCATATGCCCCCCTTTCTATTTGTTTGCAGTATATGGATTTGACCATCATTTAGTCACAGAAAGGAATACTTATGAAAGAAATAAAACCCATTACCAGTTTTACAGTTGACCACCGCTATGTAGTGCCCGGCGTTTATGTATCTCGCGTAGATGGAAGCATTACCACCTATGACCTTCGCACGAGAAAACCCAATGCGGGAGATTACATGGACCATAGCACCATGCACTCTGTTGAGCATTTGTTTGCCACCTATGTGCGCAATTCTGCTTTGGCAGATCGTGTGATTTATTTTGGCCCTATGGGGTGCCAAACCGGTTTTTATCTGTTGCTTGATGATGTCACAAGAGAAGAGGCGGCAACCTTGATTTTGGATACTTTGCGCCTCTGTGCCAACCACGTGGGGCCCATGTTTGGCGAAAGCGAAATTGAATGTGGCAACTTCCGCTCACTTTCCACCGAAAAAGCCAAAGCGGAATGTCAAAGATTTGTTGAAATCATAGAAAAAGAAGGTATGCGCTGGGACTACCCCACGGCATGAAAGGTGTATAGATATGATTGGAATCATCGGTGCGATGGCAAAAGAGGTGGAAAGCCTTATTGCCACCATGAAACAAGAAAAAACTGAAACCATAAGCGGCATTACCTTTTAGGTAGGGACGCTTTGCGGGCAAGATGTGGTCATTGCCAAATGCGGTGTGGGAAAAGTTTGCGCTGCGGTATGCGCACAAACCATGATTTTTCATTTTGGCGCAGACACACTCATCAATTCCGGTGTGGCAGGTGCGCTTGATACTTCCCTTTCCATTGGAGATATTGTGATTGCCACCTCTCTTGTGCAACACGATGTTGACACCTCCCCCCTCGGTGACCCTGTGGGCTATATTTCTGAGCTAAAGAAAATCGAGATGCCCACCTCCTCTGCTTTAGTTGACCTTGCAGAAAAGGTCGCTCAAAAGCAGAACGTAAGGTATCATAAAGGCGTGATTGCCTCAGGTGACTGCTTTGTGGCAGCGCCGGAAACAAAGCAAACCATTCGCCAAAGATTTGGTGCGAAAGCCTGCGAAATGGAGGGCGGCGCGATGGCGCAGGTGTGCCAAATGAACGACGTCCCCTTTGTGGTATTGCGCGCCATCTCCGACACAGCCGACGACAGAGCGTCGATGGATTATCCCACCTTTGTTGCCATTGCAGCAGAAAAAATGGCAAAATTGGTAAAAGAAGTATTAAAGGAAATGTAAATAAGTTTGCCCCTACGAAAGGCAAAAATTTCACCAATAAAAAAGCAGAGCAAGGTTTTGTCCTTGCTCTTTTTGCGCCTACGGCGCATTTTCATAGCGGGCGAACACAGTTCGCCCCTACGATGTTTTGTTGATTTTTTGGATTTTTTCGGCGGGAGCAAGCCCCCGCCCTACGATGATTGTCTTAATCCCTCGTACCAACTACCCTTGAGGTAGGGGTTACGATTATTGTTCGTAAGCCCCTATACCAACTCCCCTTGAGGTAGGAGTTATGATTATTGTTCGTAAG
>JAGBWH010000119.1 GCA_017629925.1 Clostridia bacterium | reverse complement strand
TCCATGGTGATGATGTCACCGATGGTCTTTTCACCGAGCAGTTCGTATACAGCACTATCAGAAGACATACCAATCAGGTCGAAAATGCCACCGAGTGCGATATTATCGGTCAATGCGAAGGGATGGAATTCTTTGCTTTCGAAGTCGTAGATATCGCCAATAGTGGTAGCACCAATGAGTTCGTATACGTCTTGGTTATCCACTACAAGGCTAACGAAATCGCGGATTTCCATGTCGCCAAAGAAGTCGGCGAGTTGGAGGGAGAAGTCGCCATTTTCATCGGTCAGCAATGTACCCAACGTCTTTTCATCAAGCAATCTGATAAGGCCTTCGGGCACTTCATCCACAAATGTGGATACAATGTCAACCACTTCAAAACCAGCCACAAACGGCAGGAATTCTACTTGGAGTTCGTCATTTTCATCGTATGAGAAGAATTGGCCCAAATGACGGCCTTCGAAGAGGTCATACAGTTTTTGGTTTTCAACTTCGAGTGCATCAAAGATGTCACTAAAGTATACGGTTTCAAGGAATGCAAGCCATGCCACGGTCAGTTCGTCATTTTCATCATAGAAAACAACATCGCCAATCGTTTTATCCTTGAAAATGGGATTCATTGTGTCTTCCATGCCGAGCAAGCCAAATATATCGGCGAAAGCGACATCAGCAAGGAAAGGTACAGCGGTAATGTAGTAGCTGTCGGTTTCCAAATCCACGTAAACCAGATCCCCCACAGTTTTCAGCGCGACCAAAATGTTCTTGAGATCTTCGTTGTCGTCCACGTCGTGGAGAGCATCTACAAGGTGGTAGATAGAAATGTTTTCAACAGCATCAATGAGGGACATATCCACTTTGCCCTCTTCATCAAGGAAGAAGATATCGCCAAAGCGGATGTCGCTCAAAATGGCTTGCAGTTCTTCGTTTGAAGTGGCTACTTTCAACAGAGAAGCGAAAGTAGACAGTCTTACATTGGAGAAGAACGTGACCACAGAAGCGGGGAGATCAGACAATTCCTCGGGAAGCAGATCGCCTACGGTTTTGCCACCAAAAATTTCATGATATGCTTCACCGGTAATGCCCAGCTTTTCGAGGTATGTATCAAATTCGATTTGGCTGAAGCTTTCGTATTCTTCAAAGTATTTGTAGGCCGAAGAACCAATGAAGCCTACAAGCAAAACGAGGGAGCGCAGCGCAAAAGGATCTTCCTTGATGGCTCTGAGTTCAGCCTTGGGATCCTCAAGATTGAAAAGAATCACAGAGGGATGAAGGATGAGTTTGCCATCTTCCAGTTCAATCAATTCGCCCAGCGTTACATCATCAAAAATACCTTGCAGTTCGCCTTCGTTTACAGCATCAATTTTGAGCAGTTGTGCGAAAGTGGTCAGTCTCACATCGGAGAAGAAATTGAACAAAGATGCGGGGAGATCAGACAATTCTTTAGGAAGCAGTTCACCTACGGTTTTTCCGCTGAAAATTTCATGGTAGATTTCGCCATAAATGTTCAAGCTTTGGAGGTATGTATCAAATTCAATTTGGCTGAAGCTTTCATACTCTTTGAAGTATTTATAAGCCACGCTGCCAAGAAAACCACCGAGCAAAACGATGGAACGAAGGGCAAAAGGATCGTCCTTAATTGCTCTAAGTTCAGCCTCGGCATCCTCAAGATTGAGAAGGATTACAGAGGGGTGAATGATGAGTTCGCCATCTTCCAGTTCGATGACGTCAGAGAGTTTCACACCATCAAAAATGCCACCCAAACCAGCTTCTTCGAGGCTGCTTTCGGCAATAATGAATATATTATTAAGGAAGGAATCGAGCAAAATGTATTCGAAAAGGCCTTGTGCTTCGAGACGATAGCCATCGCCGTCTTCGACCAAGATGCTAGACAAAGTTGCACCGCCAAAGAAGTCGGCATAACCCTTTTCTTCATAATCGACGATCGCATAAATGACATCGTCAAACTTGATATCTTTTACAGCGCCGTACCAAGAGAACTCATAGCTTCCACTCTCTTCATCAAACACAAAAGCTTCGTCAAAATCAATCGTGCCGAGCAGTCTATCCAAACGAAGTTCAACTGTGTCGAGGAGAATGCTTACCACATCTTCAGCGGTTTTGCCTGCGAGTTGTTCTTGCATGGTATCCACAGCAGGTTTATCGGAAAGGAAGAGCATATAAGCCAAGTATGCGACTGAGCCAAGTGCAAGCAATGCAACAACAAAGAGATTGGGATCTTCTTTGAGATCAGCAATCAAGCGATGGTAGTCTACTTGAGAAGCATATTCTTCAAGGGGTTTGAGAGACCATTTTTCCGTTTCTTCGTCATAGGAAATGAAATCTCCCAGTTTGACATAGTCAGAGGAGAGCAGATAATCATAGTTGCCCTCGCGGTCCTTAGATGCAACGTCGAGAATATCGTCAATACGAATAGAGCCAAATGTCTCATAGATAGCAAGCATGATGTCTTTCTTGTTGAAGATAGCATCTGCAAACTTGTGCAAATCTACGTGAGCAATCAGTTCTTGCCATGTATCAATTGCGCCAATAACGGTCAGGTTGCCTTCTGCGTCGATGGTGTATTCTACGCCGTCAAAGAAGTATGCGAGATAGATATTATCAAAGAGTGCGGGAGCATCGAGGTAGAATTCGCTTGCGCCGTCGTTATCCTTATCGCCATATTTGAGGAAGGTGCCAATGCTCTTGTCTGCCAAAGATTCATCCAGACCGTTGATCTTGCTGGTATCAGGCACGAATACATGAATGGCATCCAGCAAAACGATGGGTGCAAGTTGGTCATAGAGCGCCACCAATACTTGACTAATTTCTTTGGTGAAGATCGCCGCGATGATCTCGCCGAGGTTAACGTGAGCGATGAGTTGCACCAAAGCGTGAGAATCATCGCTTTCGCGAATCACGAATTCACCGTCAATGATGTCATATTCAACGCCCATGAAATCGCCCAGGTAGACGCCTTCAAAGAATTCGGCAACTTGGGGTTTCTCGAATTTCTTATTTTCATAGTCATAGGGCAGCAAATCTTTGATGGATTTGTCATCAAAGGCAGTAGAGATGCCGGCTTTTTCCACATCCATGAAAGCGCCAAGCAAATCGTTGATAGCAATATCGCCGATGGTTTTATATGCCGCACCAAGAGGATCGCCTTTTTCAAAGGTAGCCTCCATGATCGCGCCGAGGTTAATGGGCGCAAGAAGTTCGATGATGCTGGGCTTTTCGCCTTTTTGCACCACCACATATTGACCATCGTAATCTATGTAAGCCTCGAGGCCGAACAGCATGCCGAGGTAAAAATCTTCAAACAAACCGGGAATATATAGTTCATAGATGCCTGTGCCATCATCTTTGAACAGATCGCCGAGACTGCGATTTTCAATCGCGAGATAGTAAGACCCTAATACTTCTTCAGGGTCCTTTTGAGTGATAGTCGCAATGACGTCCTCGATATAGATATGCCCCAAACTGGTTTGGAGAGCATTCATGACAGGCACGCCACCTGTGACAATACCCAAAATAGCGCCAATATCAATAGGCGCAATGAGTTCTTTGAAGGTCGGGAATTCGCCCGCTTGGTCTACCACATAGTTACCATTTTCGTCCAGGAAATAGTCCACGCCCAAGAAGAAGCCAAGTTGAACCCCTCTCAGCGCGCTGGAATAATCGTCATCGCTGGGGAAAATGATCTCATAGAGAGTCTTCTCACCGATGGTAGCATACACTTCATCGCTGAGAATGCCTTCGGGAATTAAGCCCAAATCAAAGACATATTTGACCTTTGTGCTTTGCAAGAAGATATCAATACCTTCACTGGAAAACAGTTTGTCAAGCGCGGTCGTCATCACCGCTTCGCTGGGCAAATATTTAATCAGCCCCTCATCCAACTTGAGTCCGTAGCGGTCAATGAGTTCCTGCAGTGAATATTCGCTTGGCGTTCCCGCTATACCGAGAATCTCTCCAAGCAGTTTATCCAGCGTCAACGAGTTGACGGGAACGTCCGCTTCCGGATCAAAATACTGGTCAGTGCTAATGCCCATGCCAAACTCATTGAGTTTGTCAATAGACACGTTGCAGTATGCATACGCTGCTGCACCGACAACCACCGCAATGCACGACAAAAAGCCGATGGCAAATACGAGGAAGAAGGAAATGAATTGACACAGAAATTTCGTTAAATACCTCATTTTACATGTTCCTTTCTGAACGAAGACTATCTATATAAATTTTAATAATTTTTGCTCTTTTCCATTCTATCACAATAAATTCATAAATGCAATACAGTTTGGCAAAAAAATAAGAAAAAAATAGCACAAAAACCAGCAATATTCTCGTGGAAAATGACCAAATTTGATGGCCTTCCCAAATCGCCTGACGGTTTTTCCCCTGAAAAATGCAAAAAATGGAAAATAATAGCAAAAACCCCCGCCATTTGCAGACAAGTGGCGGGGGGAATGCGAAAAAAACGGAATGAAATTTTAGGTTGTGATGGTGTCAAAAAGAGATTTGTTGTCTTCGATTTTTGCAGAGGCAGCAACCACGCAAAGGGAGGCGTTATCCGCCACGGCTTCAATCACATCCGCCAAGGCGTGCATATCCTCAATGGTCGTGGACAAAGCTTCACAGCGAATCTTGCGACGGCGGGCCTGATCGTTGTGTGTAAGATAGCGAATGTCCCCAATTTTGGCTTTCATTTTTGGACGAAGAGGTTTATCCATGCCTGAAATCACGCTGATGATATATCCTTCCATGCTCTCTTTGTCGGTTTCAAAGTTGCGCAGATAGGTAGCGGTATCACGGAACGCGTCAAGCGTCTCTTTTACGTGGGGATCTCTGTAAGAAGAAAATCCGATGACGCCATTATCATCAAAGGACATAGACACGCCATATGCACCACCTCTAACGCGAACGGCATTCCACAGATAATCAAGAGAGATAATGCGAGAGGCAACTGCCATCTTGCCGGTGTAAGAATAGCCAGCTTCGGTGTAGTCCATACACATACCGTCAAATGCAACAGCCGCAGGTATGCTAATACCGTGATGTGTGGAATATTCTCCAAAAACAGGGGTGTTTTCTGTATTCTGGCAACAATTGTTTACAAATTGCAGGGGCGTTTTTGCAAATTCTTGGTACAATTCTTCTTGGCAAGACAGGCTCATCAGCAAAGGACTTTGGGTGAAAATCTCTTGTGCCAAGACAGAAAGTTGCGCACAATAATCACTGGTTTTTTCATAGTCTGCCAAGGCTTTGCGAATGTATGTGAGGTAGCCGTAGCCCTCTGTGGCGTCTATGTATTTTGCCACATCTTTTTTGGCTGCCTGGGCGCGACGAAGGGCAAAGCTTGACCCTGCGCCGATCAGATATTGCTCGCCATAGATGACTTCTTGCTGGAGTAAATGTTTTACTTCTTCCTCGTCAAATCGAGTGGTGAGTGCCAATTCTGCGGCAAGTGGCATGACTTTATCCACATTTTGCGCCAAAGCGGAGGCGCTTACGCTCACATAGCGATGGATTTCGCCCGTCTCTTTGTCGAGCATGGTTTCTGTGGTAGCAAAGAGCGAGCCGAGATGGGTTTTGATGGCAGTGTCAAGCTCCACCGTGGAGTGTTGCTCGGTAGGCAATGAGCCCAACATACGGCACAAGAGAGACACACGAGACATATCTTCAAGCGAGAGACGAGACACGTCAAAATAGAATTTTGCATAGAGAATACCATTGGTGTCAATAGGATGATACAGCACAGGCACATTCCCAAGCGTACGTTCTTCGGTGGGGATATCGGGGGAGCATTCGTCATTGAGATCCGACAGGGAAAGGCGAGGCAAAGTGGCTTTGGCTTCGGGGCTATCTTCTTCGGTTTGGAAAAGGCGGAGCGCTTCGTTTTCTTTTTTGATTTGTGCTCTTTCGCTGTCTGAGAGAGACGCAGCCAAAGCCAAGGCTTTTTCACGCTCTACTTTGGCTTGTTCTTCGCTGAGTGTTTTTGAAGGCGTGAGCACGACCATAGCACCATGTTCACTTTCGAGCACGACACGAGAGAGCAATTCTTCGGGGGCGTTGGTATGGATAAGGGAGCGAATGTCAGCCAGCACGTCAAGCACGGTCAAATACGGGATGGGGTCACCGCCATAGAGCCAACCGTCCATGACCTCTGTGGCATAATTGATACCGGCAGGGCCGTAGTGCTCATTTTCTCTTGCGCTGAATTCTCTCGCGTTGAGGCAAGCAATCAGCGCGTCTCTATCAATACCTTTTTGGCAAATGTCGCGCACCGCATCCTCTATCAGTGATTTGAACTGTTCTGCTTTGGTTTCATCGCCTTTGTGAAGTTCAAAAACCAAGGTAGCGTATTTCGTAGAATAGGTATAAGCAGAAAACTCTTTACCCGCACCCGATGCCAAAACGGCTTTCTTTAAGGGGGCTTCGTTGTTTCCGGCAATGGCTTCGCAGATAATATCCATTAAAAGAATATCTTGTCGAGCGGAATAATCGCCGTATACATAGCCCATGCATAGGAGGGCGTTGTTTTCCAGAGATTCTTGCTCGGATATCGAGTATGTACTGTTTTTGACAGAAAAACCTATGGGTTTTTGCTCAGGAATGGAAATTTGGTTACCTGTCTTGGGGCGTTTGGATAGATATTCGCGGTCAATATATGCCAATTTTTCTTCCAAATTCATCTCACCATAAAGGAAAATATAGCTGTTTTCAGGATGGTAGAATTTGCGGTGATGATCCAAAAATCCTTCATAGGTCAGCTCTGGAATTACAGCGGGATCGCCACCTGAAGAATAGCCGTAGGTGATATCAGGGAACAATGCATTTTGAAGCAATTTCCACATCACGGAATCCGCATTGGAATACGCGCCCTTCATTTCGTTGTAGACGACGCCATTAAAATAAGGATCGCCGTCATCGGGCAATTCCAGATGCCAGCCTTCTTGCATGAATATTTCTTTTTTGCTGTAGATACGAGGGCAAAATACAGCGTCAAGATAAATAGACATGAGATTTAGGAAGTCTTTTTCATTCATGCTCGCCACGGGGTACATGGTTTTGTCTCCAAAAGTCATGGCGTTGAGGAAAGTTTGCATCGATCCTTTTAGCAAATCCACAAAAGGCTCTCTCAGAGGATATTTATCAGAGCCACAGAGCACAGAGTGCTCCAAAATATGAAATACACCCGTGCTATCATCGGGAATCGTTTTGAATGCGATGGAAAATACTTTTTCGGGGTCATTGTTTTCAACATACAAAAGTTCCGCTCCGCTATATTCGTGAACATATCTGTGTGCCACGGCGGAAAGTGCAGGAACAGGCCGACTTTCAAGCAACCGAAAGCCGTGCAATACTTCATTTGCCATATCATGTCTCATTGTTTTTGAAATTGAGTATATATCAAGAATTATAGCACGAAGACCATAGAAATTCAATCCCAATCCATATATTTTCGCTTGATTTTATCAGTTTTTTCCTGCTCTGGTCTTTACAAACAGTTTTTCCTATGCTATAATGAATGTCACTGTAAGCCCCTGTGGCTTATCTTATATCTACCCGTAGCCCAGCTGGATAGAGCGACAGACTCCGACTCTGTAGGTCGCAGGTTCGAATCCTGTCGGGTAGGCCAAAAATTCGACAAGTTTCGACTTGTCGAATTTTTTATCCATTGCGAAAGCAATGGTATATCATCACGCTTTAGCGTGTATCTCATCCGCCTTGCCGAGTATATCTCGACAAGGCGAGTATATCATCAGCCGCAGGCTGTATCCTCT
>JAGBWH010000016.1 GCA_017629925.1 Clostridia bacterium | reverse complement strand
TGTGGGATTTGGCACAGATATCAACGCCGCCCTGACGATTGCAGGGGGCATTGCCCTGCAAAATATCCCTGAGGGCATGGCGATTATCGCACCTATGCGCGCGATTGGCATAAGCCGAAAACGCACCCTTCTCTATGCCTCCCTCACGGGACTGGTGGAGGTGGTCGGTACGTTTGTGGGCTATGCCGTGTCTTTTTCCGCTACGCTTTTGCCTTTTTGCTTGGCGTTTGCAGGTGGCACGATGCTCTACATTATCAGCGACGAAATGATCCCCGAAACTCATGCCCATGGCGCAGAACGCGCCGCCACCTATGCCCTGCTCATCGGCTTTTGCCTAATGCTGGCAACAGATTTCTTTTTTGCTTAAATAAAACCCAAAAAAGCACAATGTTTTAAGCGTAGACATCACGCTGACCTCACGCTTAAAAACACAATAAAAAGCCGATGGCATGGCTGCGCAAAGCCACACGTTGGCTACCTAAAAAAGAAAGAACAGACTTCATGTAAAAAGTGAAATCTGTTCTTTTTCTTTTCGTGCTTTTTTCGTTATGCTTGCTTTGCAGTAGCAGGACGAGTGTAACGACGACGACGGCGTTTTGCACTCTTTTCAGTTTGGGCACGGCTGATTTTTTCCTGGTGGGTAGCAATCATGTCTGCATCTGCTTCAACGATGGTACGTTTGGCACGAAATGTGCCGTTGATGTTGCGAGCCAGACGAACATTCATCATGAGCGAGCCGTGTTCACCACATTTGCACAACTGACTATATCGTTGACCTTTGGCATGGAGCATCTTGCCTACAAACTCTAACCGTTTGTGGCAGAGGGGGCATTCGGGCTTTTCTACCAGGTCATCTTTCAAAACTTGTTCGGGCGAGGAGAAGCCTTTTTCTCCTACATCAGCGTTGCCAAATTCCACCGCATCGAGGTATTGACCGCGCCTATCCGAATACATCGCAATGCCTTTTTTGATATCCAGTCGAGCCGCCACCAAAGCGGTGAAGTAGGCATCGTTTAAGGCATCGTGGGCAGGGAGCCTCTGCTCAATCTCAAATTGCTCCATCACATATTCCAGCGAGCGTTGGCGCGAACTGCCATCTGTTTGCATATTGTAAATCACTTGCAGGTCATATACGGGAGGTACCCAGCCTGTGTCAAGGCCGTTTGCTCTGAGATTGTCCGTGAGCATGGGCACATCATCAGGTCCCCATGTGAGAAATACAGCGTTATCTCCGCACCAGCGGCGGAAACGCGCATTGGCTTCCTCCAAAGGAATGCCCATATCAATCATATCTTGCGTGATGCCTGTGAGTTGCATCACGTGGCGATGAATTCGTCTAAAAAATTTGGGCTTGATGATCACGCTAAATGATCCGCAAATTTGTTTATCCTCGTCCATTTTCACAGCGCCAATTTGTATTACTTCCCCACGGAGACGAGTACCAAGTCGTTTCTGCACAGCCATGGCTTGCTCTGCATAGGCTTGGTTCCACTCCAGGTCAAGCAAAATATAGTTCATACTCAAAAACGCTTTCTATTTTTTTGTAGCAAATGCCTTGACTTTCCGCCAAAAGCATGCCCACACTTTCCTATTTTATATTATACATTCAAACTCGGGCATTGTCAAGCATTTCTCCCCTTTCTTTTTCTGTTGGTTGAATGAAATCGCTCAATAGCAACGATGAAACCAAATCCGTCCAACTTCAACCCTGCGAAGCAGGATTGCGCCAAAGGCGCATGAATTGAAATCATAGATTTCATGAATTGCCTAAGGCATGAATTGCAACCTTGCGGCTCTATGAATTGCGCCAAAGGCGCATTGTTTTGTGGCCGTCGAGGGCGTCGCCCCCTACGGTTATTTGATATTTTTTTGCATTTGGTATTGACAAATGCGGATTTATCTATTATAATGAACATTGTTAAATGTTAAACAAAATTCATAATTTATGATTGGAGACCGCTCAATGCGAACAAAACTGCTCATTGTCGACGACGACAGAAATATTTGCGAGGTGCTTCGTCTGTATCTTGAAAACGAAGGGTATGAAACCAAAACCGCATCAGATGGTGTGGAAGGTGTCAATATGTTCAAAATTTTTGCGCCCGACCTTGTTTTGCTGGACGTTATGATGCCCAAAAAAGACGGTTGGCAGGTATGCCGTGAAATCAGAGAAATGTCCTCAAAACCCGTGATCATGATCACAGCCAAGGGTGAAGTATTTGATAAGGTGCTGGGACTTGAACTTGGTGCGGATGACTTTATGGTCAAGCCCTTTGACCTGAAAGAACTTTCTGCAAGAGTAAAGGCTGTGCTTCGCCGTTATGATGCCCATAACAGAGACGCAGACAGCGAACTGGTTCGTTTTGAAAACATTGAAATCAGTTTGCAAAAATACGAATTGCGCATCAAAGGCAAAGTGATTGATATTCCCCCAAAAGAACTTGAATTGCTCTATTTCCTCGCATCCAACTGCAATAGAGTATTTACCAGAGACCAACTACTGGATAAGGTATGGGGATTTGACTATTTGGGTGACTCCAGAACAGTAGACGTTCACGTGAAACGTCTTCGTGAGAAATTGGAAGGCACGTCCGACCAATGGACGCTCAAAACCGTTTGGGGTGTTGGGTACAAATTTGAAGTCAACACCTAAACCCAAAGTGGCTTGATGCCAATTTGACAATTGCTAAAAAAGCTTGCTACCTCCAAAATAAGGGAGACGGCAAGCTTTTTTGTTTTGATTAGTTACCCGATAATGCAGCGCTGTGAGCATTCATGAGTTTGTGAATGCGCTCGGATTGGTTGAGTAGCGGGTGAATGGATTGGTCATGGTTCATGGTGTTGATGAGCAATGCCGTGAATTTGCACATGTTCACTTCCGCATACCATTCTCTGGACAGCAGTTCAGGGGTGCGATAAATCAAGTTGGTGGTGAAAATGCGGCTGATGATGCCTTCCTCATAGGCTTTATCCATGCTTTCAAGACCATTGCAGAACAAACCAAAAGACGCAAATACGAAGATGCGACGCGCACCTTTTGCTTTGAGCTGAGCTGCCACGTCAATGATGGAGTCGCCGGAGGAGATCATATCATCCACCACAATGACATCTTTGCCTTTTACACTTTTACCTAAATATTCATGGGCTTCAATGGGGTTTTTGCCGTTGACGAGGACTGTGTAATTACGGCGTTTATAGAACATACCAAGTTCCAGCCCTAAAATGGAAGCGTAATACATACATTTGACCATTCCACCTTCATCGGGAGACACAATCATCATGTTGTCGGCATCAATGTGAAGATCGGGATATTCACGAACCATGGCTTTGAGCATTTGGTAACTGGTGCGACAGTTATCAAAGCCGTGGAGAGGAATAGAGTTTTGAACACGGGGATCGTGGGCGTCGAAGGTGAGAATGTTTGACACACCCATATTGACAATCTCTTGGAGCATGAGCGCACAGTCAAGAGATTCTCTGCCAGAGCGTTTATGTTGTCTGCCTTCATAGAGCATAGGCATGATCACATTGACGCGTCTTGCCTTGCCACCGATGGCACCAATCAATCTTTTGAGGTCTTGGAAATGCTCGTCGGGAGACATGGGTACGGTTTTGCCATACATTTCATAGGTGACACCGTGGTTAAAACAGTCGCAAATCAAAAATACGTCCTTGCCACGTTGGGAATCGCGAATGACCGCCTTCCCTTCACCGCTTCCGAAACGAGGGCAGGTCGCATCGGCAATGTACGTTTCCACGCCGTCCTCTGCTCTCCACTCACGAAGATAATTGTCTACTTCTTGTGTGAACTCCTCGCAACCTCTCATACCAATGATACTGAGGTCGCCCAAAATCTGGTCATTCATGATGTTTTTTCTTCCTTCCCGTCGT
>JAGBWH010000118.1 GCA_017629925.1 Clostridia bacterium | reverse complement strand
GTCCCCATACTCGTCTGCGCTTTCCTTTTGTTTGAAGAAAATTTGCTATGAGTGTCTGGCTTTCAGGTTGTAATTTTTTGTTTTTGCGACTTCCCTATTGCTTGACTTTTCGGGCTTTTGCTGCTTTTGAGATTTTCTCATTTTTGAGTTTTTGATGGCAATTTTTTCTACTATCTCTTTGATATGCGCAGAATTTGGATTGAATACGCCACAAAAGAACGATGAAGAAATTGCCGAAACGCTCAGTTCATCAAGTAAAGCAGCAAAGGGAAGTGATGCTATGCTGCCTGTTTTCCGCGCTCATTTTGCTCTTTTTTGGGGTTTATATCGGCGCTTGGAGCTCGGAATAGAAGGTTTTTATGGGCAATTTGCATGGATGCTTGCTGTATCGCTTGTTTGCGGTCATTTTGTGCGGTAAAAACTAATTAATTCTTGTTTTTACGGAATTTCGAGCGAGTTTGCTTGATTTTAGTCCGATTTTTGCATAATTTGCGGGGGGTATACACGATTTCAAGGCATTTTGGCTGCTTTTTCATGAAAACTTACTGAGATGCGCTAAAACATCCTTATTTTGATGAATTTTGCTCGAAAATTGTTGCAAAACGTAAACAAATATATGCAAATATAAATAAAAGTAGTATTAAATGACAACAAATAAGCCCTAAAATGCAAATAATCATGTGCACAAATGACGACAAATAGTATATTTGGTGCAACGATGTGGCATTTGAGTCACTTAATTTAGGCTTGCAAATCTGTTGAGAGATAAAAGGATGATATCCATTCGTATGGCTTGATTTACTTCGCTTTTTCTCAATTTCATTTTTTAGTTTATTTTTATTTATTTTTATTTTTTTTGTTTATTGGTTTTATCTTATTTTTTTCTATTTTTAGTCTATCTTTGATTTTGGTGAAATTTTATTACATTATTTATAGAGGAGTATGCTATGTTAAAAAACGTAACGCTTGAATGCAGCTTAAAACCATTCAAAAAACTGGACGATGCTTATATCACGAGCGTGTGTGAGCAAATTTTCAATGACTGGGCGCCTATTTGTGCCGAGTCTGAGATGGCATCTGTGATGCTGTGGATCGCTGACGGCTCGGAAATCCTTGATTATAAAGGAAATCTCGATGAAGAGTTCGAATGGGGGCGTTATGCGGGCGGATGTAATACCCGTGTGATGCGCTGGTATCCTGATCGCGATCCCCAAAGAGAAGGTCTGCACTCTCGTTCTTACATTTATACCGAAAATCCACCCGTTTTTACCTACCGAAAATTAAAACAAGTGATAAATACACTCAAAATGGTGGGTAGTCGAGTGCTTGGTGGTAAGCCCGTGCGCGTTGGTGCCACCTTTGATCCTGGTCCTGAATTCGCCAATTCTACCTTCAAATATGATAGACACAGGGAAATTTGCGCCGGCTCTACCATGGGATTTAACAATTTTATCTATGCGAACACCACATTGCATGCGGATAATTGCGTTTACGCCGGATTTCCGAACGGCATTCCCGAAGGACTTCCCTTTGGCACGTTTTTAGGTAGACAATCACAGCATTTTCTCACCGATTTGGGCTTCGATTACCTCTGGTTTTCCAATGGTTTGGGCTTTGGCCGTGATACTTGGGCCACCACAGGCGCAGTTTTTGATGGCAAAGAGTTCCAATTTGACCAAATTGATGCCGTAAGAGAAGATGTTTTCTCGTTTTGGCGCTATTTTAGAGCGGAATGCCCTGATTTTCCCATTGAAACACGAGGCACTAACCTCTCTGTGGGCATTGACTACTCCAAAGACGGCGTCCCCCTCTACGATATTTACAATGGTGGTTTTGGTATGCTCCCTCCGCCTAACTCGCCTTGGGCTGCACTTGACGGTGACTTTGGCTTGGAGTTGATGGGCTATTTGTCTCGCATTGCGGAACTTCCCCCTGAAGAAAACTATCTGTATAGATACTATATCCACGATCCTTGGTGGATCAACAGCCCTTGGTATGACAGATATCAAGGTCAAGCGCATGACATTTATATGCCACTTTCATGCGCGCGCATCAACAAGAAGGGTGAGGTGCAAGGCCCGACGCACATGAGTTTGCTTACCATTGACAATACCTTTGGTGATATGCCTGCTTCTTGCGTCAGAGAGCCTCTGCCACACCTGCTTAAAGGTCTAAAAGAGAAGGCGGATGCGGTGGCACCTGTGGTTTGGGTATATCCTTTCAGAGAATACTGCCAATCATCCGATGCAGGCATGATGAATCGTATGTTCTCGGGCGACTGGTTTGTTCGTGGTGCGATTAACCACGGCTTTCCACTCACTATGGTTGTCTCTTCTGATAACTTCCAAAAACATGACGCTTCGCTCTACCAAGGCGCTGTGCTATTTGCGCCCATTCCCGAGCCTGGTACGGATTTTGAAGCATCTATGCTCTCCTATGCAAATGGAGGCGGAAAAGTGCTGTTTTACGGCTCTGTTGATAATGCTTCAAAAGAAATGCTTAAGTGCCTCGGTCTTACTCGTGCGGAGCAAGGCGTCTCAGGCGTCCAGCCCATTACAGTTGGGGGTGAGGCGAAAGGCAATCTTAGCCACGACAAACTCACAGGGGCAGGGGAGATCAACGCATTGCCGTGCCCCGGCACCAAAGTCCTCGCTTCAAGCGGCAAATATGCACTTGCAACCGTCTTTGGCCGTGTGGCGTGGGTGAGAGGCTGTATTTCCTCTGATTACAAGCCTACAAGTCGTTTGCTCGTCCCCCAAGATGAACACCTCTACTACCCCACAGAAACCCTTGCCTTGGTGGCTTTGGCTGAACTTGGCTGGGATATTCGCTACGAAAAGGAAGCAGGTCAACGCTCGCCCGTGGTGCTATTCTCTCGCTATGACAACGCGTTTATGCTCTCCTCGTATTTGCCCAGCACAACCGTCAAAACGTCCATTAAAACCCCTCTGGGCGCGCCTGTGTTCATTGCCTACGAAACAAAGCTGGAAAATGGCTATTCTACCTACTATTTCCCCAAAGCAGAGCATAAAGAGTGCAGATTCTTTGTCTCGGATATGGAAGACGGCATTGTAAGCTGTAAGGAACTGCCTCCCGTTAGCTTTATCATGCGCCGTAGAATAGGACTGAGCGGACTCAAAGACGCCACGGTTCGCATTTTCGCTGAAAACTACTGCAAAGACAATGTCAACTTCACTTTGGACGGCGTCATCGACGAATACACCGTCTCCAAGCCCATTGACGTCAAATGTATCACCGATGAGCATGGTACTTACTTCGAAGCCCGCCATGTCACAGGAAATCTCGTTGTGAGCATGCCCAGACCTGACTATAAGCCTCAACCGCTCAGCGAATGGGACAAAGATGTCAATATTGTTGAGGGTGTTCCTGATTATATGTAAATGATAATTTACAAATGAACGCTTAAATTGTCATAAAACCAAAGAATTATAGGCGATTGCAAACTGTTATGCGACAAAATGTAAAGAAATATGTTCAATATTCCGAGAAACAATAGGCAAAATGGCTATAATGACCGTGCTAAAATTGTCGTTCTTTACAGTTGTCAAATGATATGTGGTGTTGTATAATGAATTTGTAAGGTATCTGTTTATATGAATAGGTCAGATAAAAATCTATTGCAAACGAAATAAGGAGACCAATGGTGTGAAAAAATGGGTATTGCTTTGTTTGATGCTGGCGTGCTTTGCATTCCTTCTTTTAAGCTGTGGAGAAGTACCTGCCGCATCAACCTCCGAT
>JAGBWH010000117.1 GCA_017629925.1 Clostridia bacterium | reverse complement strand
GATGAAAATGTGACAGATCTCCTCGAAGGTCGCACTTTGGATGAACTGCTCACCTTCAAACCCGAATTCGAAGCTGACATCATCGGCTTCATCGGCAATGAAAAACTCGCAGATCTTGTTGGTCTCGTATCTGATAACGAAGAACTCAAAGCTCTGTTTGGTGATAAGACCGTTTCCGTTGTTTACTACGAAGTAGACGGCAAGAACAAGCTCGATATGGATGCTTTGGCTGCCGGCATGAGATTTGCTGATCTCTTGGCACTTCTCGACGTAGAACATGAAGGCGTAAACGAACTTCTCGCTGACCGCACCGTAGATGAACTCATCACCTTCGAGCCTTTCAAAGTGACACTTTATGAGTTCTTTATGAATACTCGCGTTTTGGATGTTCTGGATACTTTCAAGATTTCCGCACGTGAACTTGATGTGATTTTGCGCGACAAGACATTCGCTCAAATCTTGGATAAAGAGCCCGGACAGGATGCGAAATTCAGCTTGGAAAAACTCATGAGCGACGTTGTCATCAACGATTTGGTCAACGCCGTGATTGGACGCAAGAACCGTTCTCTGGAAAAATGGGGCATGGATTACTTCTACGAAGGCATGGTGATCGGTGAAGTCATCACCTTCAAGGGTGGATTCAAGTTCTCTTTGAACCGCGAAGGTTTGATGCGCAACGTTTCCTTCAAGCGTATCCTTGATGATATCAAGGCTAATCCCACCTCCGAAGCAACCCTTATCTATCTTGTAGCAGGCGCCGCTGTATTCGGATATCTGTTCCTTACCAAACGTGATAAGCTGATGAACTATGACTTCGGTCAAGCCCTGACACGTTTTGGTATCGAAAACGTATACCTACACAACCTGCTTGATGGCAAGGCCATGGCGGACCTCGTTGACCTCAAAGCTACCGAGATCAAGAAGGTGGTCACATGGTACGAATTCTCTCAAGATATGCGTCTGAAGGATATTCTTGGCCTCCTCAAGAAAGATAATAATGCTAAGATCAATGCGATTGTCCGCGATAAGACCATCGGCGACCTGTTCACATCTGCACCGTCCCTTAGAATGTCCTTCTTTGCTGATGTATACTTGGGCGATTTGATGCCCGGTAGTGGCATTAAGGCGATGTTCGCTGAAGTTCCTCTGAATGTCCTCTTCCGCATGGCTAACGGTTCTTCCGGCGCTATGTCGATGCACGAATTCCTCTATGTCTATGCAGGTGATGAACTCGCATTTGATATGGCGAAATTGCTCGTGGGTGAAAATGACATTATCAAGGGTGTCTTAGGCGAAAACCTGATTAGCGACCTCATTATCAAAGATGGTGAAAATTACAGCTTCAATCCTGATGTCTTTGGTAAGGCGAAGATGGGCGATCTGTTTGGATACACAATCGTGGACCATGACAACAATCCTGACACCGACAATAAGGTATACGATAAGGCCGGAAATGAAGTCGTAGGCGTTTTGGCGGTTCTTTCCAACACACAAATCAAAGATATTGAAGATACCATCAACCATACTCACTTAGGTGATGTGCTCGGTTACCATCCTCACGAAGACACATGGTATGAAGAATACTATGGACATGACCACAAAGATAACGTAGTGGCGGAAGGTTTGATGCTTGAGTTGTGCGATTTGACCATCCACGACTTGACAGACCACGATCTAGTGGCTTCCAAGATTCGTAATATTAAAGTGGCACAAGTCTTTGGTATGGATAAACGCGGTGGCGTTTGGTACGAAAGCAAGGAAAGCAATGTCAAGGCTTCTCCTATCCTCGCATACCTCGCTGAAACCAAGATTGCTGATCTGAGTTCTGGCATTGACGACATGCAACTCGGTGTTGCCTTTGGTTACCACCAAGGCACCGGCAGCGATAATAAGTGGTACACCGCAGATGGCAAAGAAGCCACAGGTGTTATCGCTGCATTCGCAGGCCTTGCCGTCAAGGATATGTCCAATGACACTAAGGTCAGAGACGCCATCAATGGTGTGACAATCGGCGAAATTATGGGTTATACAGAAAAGAACGGCGTGTGGTATGTCTCCTACAACGGTCCTGATGATAACCAACCCGTTACCGGTGTGCTGAAGGTTGTTGCAGGTAGCAAGGTTGGCGATGTAGAAGGCGCCATCAATTCTGCTCCGATTGGTGAACTCCTGAATTACCAAAAGAATGAAGCAGATGGTAAGTGGTACTACTATCCTGTGGATACTGATCCCAACGATGGCATCACACCTCCTCTCACACAGGTGACCGGTATTTCTGCAGCGATTGCGGATACTCCTGTTCAAGGTTTGACCACCAGAATGAGCAGTATCGCCATCTACGAATTGTTTGGTTATGAAAAGCATGAGGGTGTTTGGTACACAGATGCTACTCACACCACTCGTGTGACCGGTATGATGGTCATCATCGGCCTCGATACCAAGGTATCTGAGATTGATGATCGTCTCACAAAACTCTTTGATGGCTATGATGATCCTGCTGTCGTGGGTGATGAAGATGCTACCATTGGTCAATTTGCTGATGCAGGCATTCTCATACTCAACAGTGAAACAGTGACAGCTCTTGGCAACCTGTTTACTTATAGCAAACTCACTGGTAATCCTTATGTAGCAAGCTATAACGCATGGACAGAAATGAGCTTGACACCCTTCATCAACTGGATCATTAACATCGCCACATCTGTCATTCCTACCACTTAATTTCTCTCATCCAGCCCCCCTTGGGGCTGGATGTAAAGAGGTTTCGCCTCTTTGCACAAATTAAGTTGCCCCCACGGGCTTCCGTGGGGGCTTTTTTTGTGAATAATCACAAAATTATCATAGTCTATTGCTTTTTCCTTAAAAAAATGTTATACTAAATTGATAAAATATATATATATTATAAAATATGTATATAAAAAATGGAGGAGCTACCATTTGGGAGGTATGATTGTGCGACCTGAAACCTTGAAACAAGCGATTTTAGCCAAACACAGAGCGAACATTGAACGTATTGGCGATGCTTTCCCCCACGTGACCGAAAACGGTATCTACGACCGTGGTACGCACTGCTTTTGGACAGGCGGTTTTTATGCAGGATTGTCAAGACTGTGCTATGAACTGTCCCATGACGAAGCGTTCTATGAACACGCGACTCGCATCGCAGATGAGATTATGGTCATTTTGAGAAAGCAAGGCAAAAGTTTGGGACATGATATTGGTATGTTGGTCTCTCCCGGCTCCTATGGTGCATGGCAAATCAAACAAGACCAAAAAGGTGCCGACCAAGTCATTGAAGCCGCTGATGTGCTGATTCAGCGTTTCCATGAAGAAGGCTCATACATCCAAGCATGGGATGCCACCCCAAATCGTCCCGAAACAGAAGAAAATAATTACCGCATGATTATTGACTGCTTGCTCAACTTGCCTCTGCTTTATAGAGCATCTGAGCTGTCAGGCGATCCCAAATATAAAGAGATTGCCACTCGCCACGCACACACTGCAAGACGCTATTTGGTACGTGCAGACGGCACCACCAATCACACATTCATTTTCTACCCAAATGGTCAGCCCAAATATCCCAAAACTCATCAAGGCTATTCCAATAGTTCTTGTTGGTCCAGAGGACAAGGCTGGGCGATTTACGGATTTGCCATGTGTTACCGTTTCACGGGGGAGCAGTGCTTCCTTGACACGGCTATACGTTGTGCCGACACATTCCTTGATTTGTGTGAGCCTAACGGCATCCCAAAATGGGATTTTCATTTCAAAGGTAGACGTTCAGCCCCGCGCGACACATCCGCTGCTACGATTTCCGCTTGTGGTATGATGGAAATATTCGATGCCACGGGGGATGAAAAATGGAAAGAAGCAGCCAATCGTATCTTGTGCGAACTCACCGAAAACTATACCTCCTTCGACTGCGAAAGGGAAGAGGGCATTCTCAGAGAAGGCACAGGCCACATGCCGATTTATGATAACATAAATGTGTCTTTGATTTACGGCGACTATTATTATGTAGAATTATTTGCTCGACTGCAAGGCGTCAGTCGCGGATACTGGTAAGATAAAGTAAGGAGAGAAAACATGAAAAGATTTATTCGTAGTCAAGTAATCGTTTCATTGCTTTTGACGGTAGCAATGGTATTTAGTGCAGCCATATTGGTGCAAGCGCTTGGTGATGACATCGTCTCCGCACCCACACCTTGGGACGGCTCTGTGGCAGAGTCATTTGCGGGGGGGGAAGGTACCGAAAGCAACCCTTTCCTCATCGAAACAGCTGCTCAGTTGGCTTTTTTGAGACAATCAAATAATAATAGAGCAGAGTATTATGCCACCTCCGATGGTCAAATCATTTCTTCCACAGAACTGACAGTTGCCGTTCGTTTGGCTGGCTTGGCAGAAAGCGGCGAAGCTTCTTACACCTACTATCTGTTTGCTTATGGCGAAGAAACCTATTTCTACGATGGTCAGACAGGTATTGCCCACGTGCTGGTAAATGAGAGTGGCGCATCCGCGACATACAGCAGCACAACATATTATGCGTATGTAATGGGCGGCGATGTTTTCTTTGCCAAAACCAACCCCGGTCGCGGAAAAACTGCCACCGCATATGTGTATGATCCTGAGACAGGCGTCATGAGCGAAACGGCTGACCTTATCTCCAATACCAACGATAACTACAGCATCACAGATAAAGGATCCACAAGGACCTATTCTGCAGAGAACGTGTATACCTTCACTTATGCTGACGGAGATGCCAAAGTCACTCGAACATTGGCACCGTCCCCCCAAACCTATAAAGAGACCAGTCCCACCCTTCATACGATTACCGTGGATGGCGCTACCTACTACTTCATGACAGAAGATGGTGTGCTCACACACGATTATATGACTTATGAAGCACGCGCAGACAAGAGCGTGAAAGTGACAAAGAGTAGCCCCATCACTCTTTCGGGCGCATACTACAATGCAAATTATTCTCTTAAAGCAGACCTGTCTCTCAATGATCTGACAAATTTTGCTGATTGGAAAAAGACCGCACCTCAAAATGAGTGGACGCCTATTGGTCATATTAACACTCGTTATTTTGCAGGTAAGTTTGATGGTAATGGCCATACCATTCACGGTATATATATCTCCTCCACTGACATCCAAGAGAGTTATTTGGGACTCTTTGGTTATGTGTACGGTGGTGAACTGAAATCCATTACACTTGACCATGGGTACATACTGGCTCGTCTGTTTGCAGGTGGGTTTGCCGCCTATGTCAAATCTTCAAACCTCACCGGTTTATATAATAAAGGGTGCACTGTGTATCTGCAAAAAGGATTTTACAAACATGACACCGTCCCCGCGTCGGGCGGTATTGCAGGGTATGCGACCGGTAGCACGATCATTCGCGATTGCCGCATGGATGCACCAACAGATGCGCACAATGGCTCAAACACCTCCGGTTCTGGTGCGCTTGATGTAAGTGATGGCGGTATTGTCGGGAAAGCCGCAGGCGCGCAGAATGAGTTTATATACATCATCAACTGCCAAAACTATGGCACAGTTAATGGCTCTAACAATCATGACTATAGAGTCACTCAAGTTGGCGGCATTGTAGGCAATGCTTCCTACACGCAAGTATCAGGTTGCTACAATGAGGGCGATGTCATCGCCGCTTCTTCCGGTAATAGTACCTCAGGCGGTATTGTGGGCAAACTGGATAAATCTATTGTGACAGGCTGTATCAATGCCGGCAATATCAGCATCGTCAAAGGCAACAAGGGCGCAAGTAGCCAAGGTGCCGGTGGTATCGTCGGTAATGCATCTGGTGATAGCAAAACCAAAGCACTCATACAAAACAACCTGAATATGGGTAAAGCCCAAAACCACGAAAATGCTAATTTTGCCCTCAATGCAAACTCTGGTACCATCGCGGGTTATCTCGGAGACAACACTCGCACCGAATATAACTACACACTCCCCGTCACCGATACAGCATTTTCATCCGCCATCCATGGCGTAAAAACGAATTCAGCTGTAGTCGCGGAGAACTATGAAATCACCCCCGAGCATTTAACCGGCGAGTCAGAGACAATCATCTCTGCCGAAGGCACTTATGCCAACACCGCAAGTTTGATTTTGGCGATGAACCGCTTTGTCAAGGCTGACAACCGCACACACACCATGACGCTGTGTCAAGGTCAGCATTTCCCCGAAGCGTATCGTGAATACTCCGAACGCTATGTGGTGCAATTCACAGGCACCGAATACGGCTCCTACACAGAAGCCGCTGGCGCCGACTCTATTTTCCCGCTTGAAACAGGTCTTATCGCAGAAGGCGCTGCCGTAGGTCTGGAATATCGCTTCCGCGTGAATGCAAATGACGGTTATGTCATTCGCTCTGTGAGTTATACCTATGATGGTTGCGATCCCATCACCCTCCATCCTGCATCTGATAGCACTTATGGTTTCGTGATGCCTGCCACCGACAGTTTGGTCATCTCTATGAATTTTGTACCTGTGGGCAACGATATTTACCCTATCACCTATGAAGATTGCGAACTCGTTTCCGCTTGGTCTGCATATCCTGCCACCGCGCACTTCAAAGGATTTGACACCGTCATCCCCACCCCCACTCGTCCCAACCATCATTTTGCAGGTTGGCTCGTCAATGACAGCACCACACCCGTCATGTCTCTCACCCTTGGTGCTCAAGAATTTAGTGGTCCTATTTCGCTGAAAGCCACATGGACACCCAAGACTTTGGTCACTTTGGACGAAAGCGCACAAAGCTATGTCTATGATGCCATGACCAAACCCTTTATACTGCTGGGACGTGATCAAGGCTTGTCTGGTATCACCGTTCGTTATTGGGTTGATGGCAAATGGACACCTCAGCAGCCACTCAACGCAGGTGTGTATGATGTCCGTCTCACTCGTGCAGAAGATGCCAACTATCAATCCTATGATGTCACCTTGACAGGCGCTCTTACGGTTACACTCGCTCCTTCTTCCATCGTCATCAATGATGCGCTGGATCGTGTATACAACAACACGCCTTCCGAGAACCCCTCCCTTACCGTTGTGGGTGACGGCGAAGTGACGCTTCTTTGGACCACTCGCGATGGCGTAGCACTTTCTGGTGCCCCCACCAATGCAGGTCTTTACACCCTGATTGTGAGCATTTCCAGAGGTCAAAACTACGAAACTTTCACAGTTTCCAAAGATTTTGAAATCAGCCGCGCCACGATTGACTTGGGCAGTTTCAACTGGAATTATGTAGAAGCCTATGTATATGACACCACCGAATACAGCGTGTTTATCGTTGGCTTGCCTCTGGATGTAGAAGTGGTATACGGCGGAGTATATGCCGCCACAAATGCAGGAGATTACACGGCAAGTGCCACCATTATCGTGGATGAAAACAACTATTATCCCATCTCCATTGACGATCTTACTTGGTCAATCACTCCTGCCATCATCAATTCTCTTACCCTGCAATGGGTAGTCGGTGACTTTGTCTATGATGGCAGAGAAAAGATGGTTTATATTGAAGGTCTGCCATCTGACATCACCATTGCGGGTTATGAAAACAACGTCAAAACCAATGCAGGCGTATATGTGGCAACTGTTACCTTTAATTACAATCCTCAAAACTACGCATCCGTCTCTATCGAACCTCTCACATGGGAAATTGAAAAAGCCACCTATGACATGAGCAATCTCAAATGGCAAATTCCCGATGCTTCCTTTGATGGTCAAATGCACACCGTAGAACTCTCTGGCGTGCCTCAAGGTCTCCATGTAGAAATCAGCGGTAACAGTTTTGTGCTTGCGGGCGAATACCGTGCAACTGCAGTATTCTTCGGCGATGCTAACCACTATCCCGTCAACCCCATATATTTGGAATGGAGCATTGAAAAGGCTGAAACTGTTCTTGTGACACCCAAACGTCTAACATTCGTTTATACAGGCAATGTGCAAGAACTCGAATTTGTCATCAATCATACTGAAGCCAAAGCCACCTATACTGCGGATAAAGAACTCGTGGCAATGGGCACCTATACGGTTGTTGTCAGCGTCCCTGAAAGCGTCAATCATAAATCCGCGGAATTCGTTGTTCAAGTCATCATTCAAGAAAGTGATGAAAGCATCTTGGCGCGCTTCTCGTCTATGATTGAATCAGGTCTTAATGCAAAGACGCTTCCTCAGTGCCGTCAATCGATGTTCTATGCTTATCGTATTTACAAAACATTGCAAAATAAAGACACCGAGGCCGTTCGTCAAGCCGTTAATCGTTATGGTTATCTGGTCAATTATTACAATAGCATAGTAGAAAAAGCCAATGAAACGATGGCGCAAGGTGCAGAGGCCGCAATGGTATTCACCCAAACCTATATAGATGTCCCCGTTGTGCAAGCGATGGTAAGTGACATTCGCAAAAAATTTGAAGAATAATATAGTCCCATTACACAATTGACAAGAAAGGATTATCATGATGAAAAAACTAACATTTTCTATGCTCGTACTTACCCTTTGCGCATTGATGGCATTTTCCGCTTGTGGCGTTGCACCTCAAGTCACCACCACCGCTCCCACCCCTACCACCCCCAGTGATAGCACTTCATCTTCTACCTTTACCGGTGTTCCGGATGGCAATGTAATGGCTCAAATTATGCAAGCTTTCAAAGATTCCGCCCCCTACCAAGCCAATAGCACCGTCACCCTCAAAGTGGATGAAGAACTCACCCTCACTTCTACTTTCACAGTAGATAACGCAGGCAACTGCCACTATGTTGTGCAAAAACTCAAACCCTACGAAGTAGGCGCATCTGCAAGCGACCTGATTGAAACCATCGAAGGTAACAAAAAAGCCACCGATAATCCTTCCGAAGGTATTCAAATTGGCTCTCTTGATTTGAGCGAAGCGTATTTCTCCAATTACGGCACCACCGCATACGGCAACTTGGTGCTCACCGCATTGGTAAAAGATGATTGCATCGATGATCTACTCGGCTTTGACCTTGATGCCTCCGACCTCGTTTTGACTGTAAACGTGTCCAGCAAAGGCCGTGTTCTTTCCGTTGTGATTGAATACGAAACCGAAGTTGGTCATGCAAAAGTGGAAACCAAGTATTACTACACCTAATATCATTACATCGTATTTGAAAAGCCCACCAAGCCTGCATGAAAATGTCCTTGGTGGGCAAAGATGATACTAATCAGAAAACAGAACTAAAGAGAACATTATGAAAAGAACAACAATCAAAGAACTGTGGGCATCTCCCGCAGCATATAGCGAAAAGAAAGTCATCGTTTGCGGTTGGGCAAGAAGCATTCGCGACAGCCGAGCATTTGTTTTCATTGACCTAAACGACGGTAGCTGTTTCCGTGGCGTGCAAGTCGTTTTTGAAAGGGAAGTCATTTCTAACTACGATGAAATCGCCAAACTCAACGTTGGTGCATCCGTTGTGGTGGAAGGTGTGCTCGAACTTACCCCTGAAATGAAGCAACCCTTTGAACTGAAAGCCAAATCCGTTACAGTAGAGGGCACGTCCACGCCCGATTACCCTCTGCAAAAGAAACGCCATACCGTGGAATTTCTTCGTGAACACGCATATCTCCGCCCCCGCACCAATCTGTTTTCCGCCGTGTTCCGTGTGCGCTCCGAGGTGGCGTTTGCCATTCATGAATTTTTCCATCAAAGAGGATTTGCCTATGTGCATACCCCTTTGATTACCGCCTCTGACTGCGAAGGGGCAGGGGAAATGTTCCGTGTGACCACACTCGATCCTGTGGCACCTCCTATGACCGAAGACGGCAAGGTGGACTACAGCCAAGATTTCTTTGGCAAACCCACAAACCTCACAGTATCCGGTCAGCTGGAAGGGGAAGCCTTCGCTATGGCGTTTGGCAATATTTATACATTTGGCCCTACCTTCCGTGCTGAAAAATCCAATACTGCACGCCATGCAGCTGAATTCTGGATGATTGAGCCTGAAATTGCCTTTGCGGACTTGGTCGATGATATGGAATTGGCATGGGATATGATTCAAGCCATTATCGGTCATGTGATGAAAAATTGTCGTGCAGAACTTGAATTTTTTAACAGTTTTGTGGACAAGACCTTACTTGAGCGTCTCAATGAATTGGCAAATAGTGAATATGCCCGCGTGACCTACACCGAAGCCGTTGAACTACTCCAAAAGAGTGGCAAAGAATTCAAATTCCCTGTTTACTGGGGATGCGATCTGCAAACGGAGCATGAGCGTTATCTCACAGAGGAGATCTATCGTCGCCCT
>JAGBWH010000116.1 GCA_017629925.1 Clostridia bacterium | reverse complement strand
TGAGCAGGCATGGTTTCGGGCAAATTTTCCCAACCGCTGAATGTATAGTAATCCTTTTGGGGCAAATCCATTGGAGGAATGGGTGCGCCAAATACGCAAGGATAGGTAAAGGAGGTGGTTGCGGCTTTGTTTTCTGCATTGCGGATCACATAGGTGATTTGGTAGGTTTGAGGTTGGAACACACCTTCCACGATAGTGTCTTCGCCTGGCATGGTCTCGGGCAGATTTTGCCAACCAACAAAGGTATGGCCCTCGCGCTCGGGTGCTTCGGGGCATTCCACGGGTGCGCCGTATGCCAATTCAAGTGTGCAGAGTGTTTCTTCACCTACACAAAAACTGAGTTTGTATGTATTGGGAACGAAATGCCCCTCAACTGTCAAATCTCTTGCGGGCATTCTGGAGGGGACTTTATCCCATCCCGAAAAGGTATGATGCTCTTTGGTAGGTTTCGGCATGGAGCTAAGGCGTTTGCCTTTTTCCACGGTTTGAGATTCCCAAACCTCTCCGTCTACCAACATAGTTAAAGTAAACGAAGTCGTTTTTTCTTTTTCAGCCATCTCTATATCCTCCTAACAATTATTGCTTGAAGCTACCGACAACAACCACATCATCGGCAGGCATCGTGTCGGGCACATTGTCCCAACCGCTAAAGGTCAGACCTTCTTTTTGGGGTGCTTCAGGGGGTGTTACAGGTGCGCCGAAGGCTACGGTTTGCACATCATATTCTTCGCCATCTACCTGGAAAACCAGCTTGTATTTTTTGACATAATATCTTCCCTCTGCTGTGTAATCACAGTCGGGCATCTTTTTGGGAAGGCCACGCCAACCGCTGAACATATATCCTTCTCTCGGCTCAACTTCGGGGGCTTTGATGGGAGAGCCTGCTTCGTGGACGGCTTCGTAAATCAAATGGTCTTCCAGCATAAAGCGCAATGTATGAGAATTGATTTCAAAATGACCATGGAAATGGAGGTCTTCGTCCGGCACTACCTCAGGCACATTTTCCCAACCCACGAAAGAGTGATTGGGACGGCTGGGAATACCGATAGGACGAATGGCATCGCCATAATGCAAATCGCGCACAAACTTCATTTCATCGTCGATTTCAAACACAACACTGTGGGGGTGGGGTGTAAGCGTACCTCTAACGGTGAGATTGGAGTGAGGCATTTTCTTATAATTCTTGTTCCAACCGGAGAACGTGTGCCCTTCCTTTTCAGGGATGGGCAAACCGGTCATATCAGCACCAGCAGCAAATTGATAGGTGGCAAACACTTCATCGTCCACCATCATGGTATAACTGAAAGTGAGCGGCTCGGTCTTCCCTTCGACTTTGATATCACCCGCAGGCATTGTGGCAGGTAGATTTTCCCAACCAAGGAAAGTCTTATCCTCCATATCGGGCAAAGCAGGCTCAGCGACGGGCGCACCATACGCCAGCGTTCTTTCTTCAAGGACGGTATCGTCCAAGACAAAAGTGGCAACATACGTACAAGCCTCGTATACAGCATCGACTGTTACTTCTTTGCCGGCTGTGCTTTTTTCGGGCAAATTATCCCACCGCACAAAGCGATGCCCTTCTTTTTCAGGGGCGCTAATTGGCATTACTAATTCTCCCTTTTCTACCGTTACGGTTTGGTATACCTCACCGTCTACGCGGAAATGGAGCTGCATCATATTTTCCATGCAATTTCCTCCTGTGTTGCTGTTTAATAGTTGATTTTAATTTGGTATATGTGAAGGTGTGTTACGCGCACACGCGAATAAAAATATTACCTCATGCAAAATTATAACATATATATTTACGAAAATCAAGTAGTATACAATATATTTTTGCAAAACATACCATTTTCTCCATTTTTGCAACGGATGACGCAGCCGTCAAAGGGGTAAGCACAAAAAATGGCAAATTTGGATGCCCTTTTGGCGCGTACGAGGG
>JAGBWH010000115.1 GCA_017629925.1 Clostridia bacterium | reverse complement strand
CTGTTGCACCAGAAGAAATAACCACGTCTTCCATAATGACACTATTGCGGACAACAGCGCCCTGCTCTACCACAACGCCACCGGAAATCACAGAATTTTCTACGTAGCCATTGATATAACTACCTTCTGAAATCATGGAATTAACGATGGTGGCATCGCGGTCAATATATTGGGGTGCTCTGCCTGAGTGACGGCTATAAATGCGGAAGTGTCTATCACGAAGATTGATGGCAGGGGCGCTACCCAGCAAATCCATATTCGCTTCCCACAAACTCGAAATGGTACCAACATCTTTCCAGTAGCCATCAAATTTATAAGCATATAGTTTTTCGCCCGCATTCAAAAGATTTGGAATAATATTTTTACCAAAGTCGTTGGAAGAATTGGGATCAGCTTCATCGTCAATTAAGTATTTGCAAAGAATATCGGTACTGAATATGTAGATGCCCATGGACGCCTGATTGTTTTTAGGCTGTTTGGGCTTTTCTTCAAATTCATAAATGGTGCCGTCTTCGTTTGTGTTGCAAATACCAAATCGGCTCGCCTCTTCCATGGGGACCGTAATCGTTGCCACGGTGCAAGCAGCACCGGTTTCTTTATGCTGTTTAAGCATAAGAGAATAGTCCATACGATAAATATGGTCGCCCGACAAAATCAAAACATAATCAGGGTCATATTGCAAAATGAAATTCATGTTTTGATAGATGGCGTTGGCTGTTCCCTTATACCAGACGGAGCCTTCTCTGCCTTGGTAAGGTGATAAAACACTTAACCCGCCACGGGTTCTGTCAAGATCCCAAGGCTCACCGTTTCCCATGTGTTCATTGAGATCGAGGGGCTGATACTGCGTTAACACACCAACCGTATCAATACCGGAATTGATGCAGTTGGAAAGAGGAAAGTCAATGATTTTATATTTTCCTCCAAAACTTACTGCCGGTTTTGCTGTTTGGTAAGTCAATTCGTAGAGCCTGCTACCTTGACCTCCCGCCAACAGCATGGCAATGCATTCTTTTTTTGCAAACATGTTTTACCTCCCTGCTAATTATTTATTTTGAAATTTATCAAGAGTTAATCAATGACAGGTTTTGATAAAGGTTCACCGCGCTTGTCTTTTGCTGCCCAAACGGCACCACTAAACGGAGAGAGTGTGCATTCCATGGAGGATACCCTTCCCGTCATATCCGTTTTGTATTGATAGGAGACAGCGCCGGGGGTTGTTTCAAATATCAGTTCGTACTGATGCCCACGAGGGAATGGAATTTTGATGCCGCCAACAGTTGCCCCGCTAAATGTCACCGCAATGAGCAATTCTCTGCCCTTTTCGTCAAACCGACGATAGGCAACAAGATTATGGTCAGCGTCATCTGCCAAAACCCATGAGAAGCCATCCGAAGAAAAATCGATTTCCCAGAGTTCTTTGTGGGATAAATAGAAGCGATTGAGTTCCATGACGTATTGGAGCAAGGTTTTGTGTAGAGGAAAATCGAGCATGAACCATTCGAGTTCTTTTTCGAAATTCCATTCTGCGAATTGCCCATACTCTGTTCCCATAAACATCATTTTTTTGCCCGGGAACGTCATCATAAGGAGTAAAGCGGCACGAAATTGCAAAAATTTCGCTTCATTTGTGCCATGCATCTTATTTAAGAAGGACTTTTTGCCATATACAACCTCATCGTGAGAGATGGGCAACACATAGTTTTCGGAGAAGGCATACATAATGGGAAAATTAAGTGCCTGGTGATGATATTTGCGATAGGCAGGGTCAAGAGATAAATAATGGTAAAAATCATTCGCCCAACCCATATTCCATTTCAAGTTGAAACCCAATCCACCATCCGCAACAGGACGCGTAATCATGGGAAAAGAGGTGGACTCCTCTGCAATCATCAGCACATCTTGCGCCACACCAAAAACCGCACTATTGAGTTTCTTCAAAAATGCAATGGCTTCCAGATTTTCTTTGCCGCCATGCTCATTGGGAATCCATTCGCCCGGCATTCGGTCAAAGTCAAGGTAAAGCATAGATGCCACCGCATCTACGCGCAGGCCGTCAAAATGATATTCTTTGAGCCAAAATACGGCGCTGGAAATCAAAAAGCTTTGCACCTCTTGTCTGCCCAAATCAAAAAATCGGGTGCCCCAAGAATGAGATTCCATTCTGTCTACGCCTTGATATTCGTATAATTTGCTACCGTCAAACTCAAACAATCCCCATTCATCTTTGGGAAAATGAGCAGGAACCCAGTCCATGATCACACCGATACCGTTTTGGTGCATTTGATTGACAAAATAGCGCAAATCATCTGTGGTGCCAAGTCTCGCCGTCGGAGCGAAATAACAGCACACCTGATATCCCCAAGAAGGATCAAAAGGATATTCAGTAATGGGCATAATCTCAATATGGGTATATCCCATTCTTTTGAGGTATGGGATCAGTTTGTCCGCAAGTTCCACATAACTGAAATAGGAGTTGTCTTCATGGCGAAACACGGAAGGCAAATGAAGTTCGTATATATTGATCGGGGTGGCTAAATAATGACCTTTTTTTGAGGTTTTAATTTGTTTTTTTCTATAGCGAAGCCATGCATCGTCCTTCCACGAAAAATCAGAAGGATGACAAACGATAGATGCGCCATCATCGCTACCGCGAGAATAGCGAGCATAGGGATCGCCTTT
>JAGBWH010000015.1 GCA_017629925.1 Clostridia bacterium | reverse complement strand
GGCATGGAACACACACAAGCCGTAGTCGGTGGTTTTCAGCGCTTCCATCACCTCTTCATCGGTGGGGATAGCATCTTTTTTGATAAAGGTGGTTGCGGCGCCGCGGAACCACAGATTGTTTTTATCTTCATAATAAAGTTTCAGGCAGTTGTAAGGGCAGGTGTCGCCAACAGGACAACCGCCGTCTGCACAGCGCACAGGTGCGCCTTCGGGTGCGTTCTTTTCGCAGAAATAGGAAAGTTCCCCAAAGGATTGCACTCTTTTGCACTTTTTGCCCACCAGCCATTGGATGATGTCAAGGTCGTGGCAGGATTTTGCGAGCAGCATGGGGGTAGATTCTTCTTCGCTGTGCCAATTACCGCGCACAAAGCTGTGGCTTTGGTGCAAGTTGCCCACGCCCTCTACCGCCACGGCAGACATAATATCACCGATAGTGCCATCAAGCAAAATTTGCTTCACTTTCTTGTAAAAAGGCGTATAACGAAGCACATGGCAAACCAAAACAGAAACGCCCTTTTCCTTTGCGGCAAGCGCAATCTTTGCGCATTCTTCAGGTGTTGGGGAAACGGGTTTTTCCAGCAGCAGATTGTAGCCCAGCGAAATGGCTTTCATGGCAGGCTCAAAATGCATATCGTCAAGCGTGGCAATCACGGCGAGATCTGCCATTTTGGGCAGGCTCAAAATTTCTTCCCAACCGCCTGCATAGCATGCGCTGTCGGGCAAGTTCCAAATCTTTTGCACCTTATCTCTTGCCGTTTTTCTGGGGTCTGCAATTGCAACCACCTCGTATTTGTCAGGATTTTTTGACATATAGTGATTGTATGTACTGCCGCGGCTCCCCGCGCCGATGATGATGACTTTAATCTTTTCCATATTTTTTATCCTTTCAAAAAAGACTTTTTTTCTCAAACACCATCCATTATACACCCTTTTTTTCTGTTTGTCATCCCTTTTATCATAAAATGGGAAAATATTTTTGTAGTGTTACAATTGTTGTGAGACTGAAAAAGAAAAAAGAATAGAAAAAGTGATTGACTTCGCCACCACCGCAAAGCGAAAATCCCCCCTGCTGTGTATCAGGGTGGATAAAAAAGCCTTTTTTGGTGATCAATTCTTTTTATTTTTTTGACCTGTCTACTTGACAGGGGGGGCACAACATGGCTGATTTTATATCACCGATTTGCGCTTTCCATGAGCTGAAGCAGCATTTCTGCGGTCTGCCCGCGGGTGAGTTGTGCGCTGGCGGATATATTGCCCCCCTCGGTGCGACGAAGCGCACCCATTTGATAGAGGCATTGCACGGCATTTTTCGCATAGGTGGGAATGCTTTGCCCGTCAGCGAAAACAGAGACCGTATCAGGGGTGCTCACACCGAGCATTCTGCAAACAATGAACGCCGCCTCTCCACGAGTAATGGGTTCGTCGGGCGAGAAAAGCAAGCCTGCTTCGGAGAATTCACCCACAATATAGCCATATCTTTGGGCGGTGGCGATATATTTTTTCATAGGCTCGCTGATGTGGCTGTCGTCATCAAAAAACGTGACGGTCGCATCCGCTTTCGGTGCCACGCCCAGCGCTTTCATCGCCATGACCACAAATTCTTCTTTTGATACGGCTTTTTCGGGGTCAAAGTAATATCCGTCACCTCGAATGGTGCCTTGCATAATGCCCTTTGATGCCATCACGAGCGCAGCGTGGTGGGCAGGATGCTCTGCCATGTCGGTATAGGTAATATCGACCACATTGCGACTCACTTGGATATTCACCGAAACAGGCGAAGAATAGTTCCCAAAACTATCTCTTACCACATAGGTAAAAGAATCCTTGCCTTTGAAATTCTTTTTAGGGGTAAAGCAAAAGTCACCGAAATGTTGATCGAGCACCGTGAGAGTGCCCTTTTCGGGATAAGAGATGACCATATAGGTGAGTTCATCGTTTTCGGGGTCGCTGGCTGTCATTGAGCCATATACGGTTACGTTTTTTTGCGTCCAAACGCGAAGCGAAGCATCAGAAATACCTGACGTGGTGGGGGCTTGGTTGATTTTGTCGATAAGACGTAATTTGCAAACAATGGCTTCACCGCCACATAAATGATCGCATCTAAACGTGAATTGCGCCTCCGTGACCGTGGGAGAAGCGGGGGTGAAGGAGAGTTTTTCAACATTTTCTCTGCTAATCACTTGCCCCTCTGTCACGCCGTTGCCTGCAAGTTTTAGGATGCCTTTATCTTTTTCAGGCAGGGTGCAAATGGTGATATTTTCATAGCCTGTGACGCACAATGCCTGCCTAAAATCCGCGTCACAAAAGACAATGTCTTGCCCAAGCAGACCGCTTTTGACCATGTCGCAGCCTGATGCCAAAGTTGCGGTCGCATAGCTTAAACGATAGGCATAGCCACCCACCGTCAAAAGACTAAAAAGCAGTCCTGCCAGCAAAAGAATGGGAATGAGTTTTTTCATGTGTTGGTTCCTTTCACTTCATGTTAAACTACTCTCATTTTCTCCCAATCCATGAAAAATATACAAAAACAATCCCAAACCTATAAAAATCCTTCATTTTTTAGAAAAAACAAAAAAAATTTCATAAAGCATTGATTTATCCGTGATTGTTGTGTATAATAGAGGCGACCGCAAAAAGGTTGCTTCACTTGAATAATTTTAGAAAGGAAAATATACGATGCAATTTTTACTTGAAGGCGCAGGCGACGCTTGGGTGACCATAGGCATGATTGTTTTCTTTGGCGTGATCATGTACTTTTTTATGATTCGTCCCCAAAAGAAACAAGAAAGAGCCGCAAACGATATGCGCAACAACCTCCGCGTAGGAGATGAAATCACCACCATCGGTGGCGTGATTGGGCAAATCGTGTCTATCAAAGATGAAACGATTACCATTGAGACCAGCAAGGATCGTACAAAGATTCGCTTCTTAAAATCTGCGGTGAGATCTGTGGATGTTAAGGCTGAAGACGCTAATTAATTGAGGACGGATTTAGGCGAAGAACGAAAAAGAAAGGGTTAATGTAAATCATTTTCCACAATGACTTTGTTTGAAGCCAAATCTCCATACCCTGCAATACCCGATTAGCCAATTTATATTTCTTTTTCTAAACCCGTTTGGAAGGCTTCGACGTATGAAAATACGCCTTCACCATTCCAAACGGGCTTTCTTCATCCAAATCCCCTCGCTCAAGGGTAGTTGGTATAGGGGCTTACGAACAATAATCGTAACCCCTACTTCAAGGG
>JAGBWH010000114.1 GCA_017629925.1 Clostridia bacterium | reverse complement strand
TAGTTTTGGGGCTTGTGCCACAATGGTGGCATCAATATTGCCGATTGTAAAGCCTTGTGCGGAAAGCTGTTTGCCAACTTCGCTCAGCAAAAGCAAACTGTCTATGCCACGGTAGCGAGGATCATTGTCGGGAAATAACTGTCCAATATTAGGAAGCCCTGCAGCCCCCAGCAACGCATCCATGATGGCATGGACCAATACATCCGCATCAGAATGGCCGTCAAGCCCCATCGTGTGCGGAATATCCACGCCACCGACAATCAGCCGTCTGCCTGCTTTCAAACAATGCACATCATACCCATGACTAATTCTCATCTTTGCTTTGCTCTTTTCTTTGTTCATTCTCTTATATAAGATATGTTCTGCCCATTCTAAATCTCCCAAAAAGGTGATTTTGGGGTTTTCGTGCTGACACAGCACACATCTCACCTGCCATCCCATTGCCTCAAACAAAGCATTGTCATCGGTGTAGCATTCGCCTCTTGATTGCGCTGATTTGATGGCCTGCTCGTATTTTTCCTTTGAAAATACTTGTGGGGTTTGGGCGGCGTATAACTGGTTTCTGTCTAAGGTATGAGAGATTGTGCCGTCAGGCTTGATTTGCTTGATGGTATCGACCAGGGGCGCGGCGGCGGTTGCCGCTTGATGAAGGTAGGCACACTCACAGACCGCAACAATATCCTCAGGAGAAATGAGACACCTCGCACCGTCATGAATGGCTACGAAAGTGGTGTTTTCATCACACGCCAAAAGCCCTGCATACGCCGAATCCATGCGCGTGTCTCCGCCAAGGGTAATGGCATAAGGCTTGCCGTTTGAGGCTTCTTTTGCTATCTCTTCTACCGCTTCCCTGTCCGCCTCTCTTGTTACCACCACGATGGCGTCAATGATAGGTGTTTTGGCAAAGGCGGAAATGGTATGGTATAGCATGGGCTTGCCACAAAGAGGTCTTAACTGTTTAGGTAATCCTTCTCTGCCCATACGGCTACCGCTTCCCCCTGCCAGTATCATGGCGGTGGTATGTGGATGACTTAAATGCATAGTATCACTTCCTGTAATAGACATAGTAAGCAATGATGGTGCGTTCCGCATTGCCGTGTGCGATATCTTTGGCTGAGATGACCACGCCATCGCCTGACATGAGGTCGCTGACCTCCGTCTCTTCTACACGACTGCGGAAAATCACATCAGAGGAAGCAAACACAATCACTTCACCATCTCGAATGGAGATAGAGCCTCCACGCCCAACGATATCATCGTTATCGTTTATGCGCTCTGTGACATAGCGGATTGCCATGCCATGCAAAGACAGCACCTTGGACAATTTTTGTTTTCTCTTTTTACCAAATAAAAACATAGCTGTATGTCCTTTTTGAAATTTACTTCATTATAACATAACTATAAAAGAAAATCAAGATTTAAGCAGGTAAAGAATAGTCGAATATGCGGTTTTTTAGTTGTTTTTACATAGACTCTCATTTTTATCCATCTTTTATTTTATTTCTACATTCTTTGTAAATTTTTGGTTATTTTTTCCATATTATGTGGGCAAATTTTGGTTGTCATTTATCCACTTTTTCACTTGCATTTTTTGGTAATATATGGTAAAATAGGGATACAAATTCCAAAAATTACCATTTATGATGAAAAGGAGAGAAGAACATGGAAAAAACAGAGAAAGTATTAATTGCCGATGAAAGTGCAGAAATAAGAGAAATATTACGGCAAGAATTGCGAGATAGTGGTATTTTTGCTGTCGAAGAAGCGGCAAACGGTGACGAAGCGCTCACCAAGATCAAGCGCACTCATCCTGACGTGGTCATCTGTGACCTTTGGCTATCCAAAATGGACGGCATCGGGCTGATTCGCGCCGCAAGTAAACTCAGTTATGCGCCCGATAGCAAGCCTGCATTTATGCTCGTTTCAATGGTGAACAATCCCCAAATTTTTATAGAAGCCACCAATGCCGGTGCGGATTTGTGTGTACTTAAACCCTTTGACGCCAAATCTTTGGTGCAACACGTCATATCCCTTGCCAAGTCCCGAAAATCCACCTTCACCTCTCAGCAAGGCAAAGCCATTGCCGCCCCCGATATTGAAACACAGGTCACAAAAATTATTCACCAAATCGGTGTTCCGGCGCACATCAAAGGCTACCAATATCTTCGCTGTGCCATTCTCATGACCATACGAGATAGTGATATTATCAATTCTGTGACCAAAGTGCTCTACCCTTCCGTTGCCAAGAAGTTTGACACAACCACCTCCAGAGTCGAAAGAGCCATTCGCCATGCCATTGAGGTAGCGTGGGACAGAGGAGACATTGACACTCTCAACGCCTACTTTGGCTATACCATTCAAAACAACCGTGGCAAGCCTACCAACAGCGAATTCATCGCCATGATCGCAGATAATT
>JAGBWH010000014.1 GCA_017629925.1 Clostridia bacterium | reverse complement strand
GATTTGGAGGCGTGCCATGGCTCGCCCCAATCGTCACTGTACGCCTCATGCATGATTGTGTACTGTCCGTCTGGCACGGCGACTTCCAGCGGTTTGATTTCCACCGTTCCCTTTTCACCGCAAATCACGAGCTGACGGCGCAAAAACCCACCGCGCTCCACATCGCAGGTCTTAGCAAAGGAGACGCCGTTTTTGTATTTGAACGCCACCATGCCGTAGTCGTTTGTGTCTACTCCGTCAAAGTGGGTAGAGCAACTGAGCGGTAACACCTCCAGCGGCTCACCTTGGATTTGGTAGATGAGGTCTATCAGATGACATCCAAGAAAAAACAACATTCCACCGGGGAAATGGCTCAGCCATTGTCTAATCTGTGTGGTGTGCTTACAGTTCATTTGCGCCTCGACAGCATAGATTTCGCCCAGCTCACCGTTTTTTACTTTTGCAAGAGCTTCTTTGACTTTGGGGTTAAAACGATACATATATCCCGTGGAGAAAACCAATTTTTTGGCTTTTAATGTGTCTATCAACGTCTCAAAGTCCGGCAAAGATACTCCGCCTGGTTTTTCCATGTGAAGATGCTTTCCGGCTTTTGCGACCAAAAGCGAGTATTTGGTGAGATAGATCTCCTCGGTCTCCACTACGACCGCTTCGATTTCGGGATCGTTTAGTATTTCATCGACCGTCATTTCCCTGTATCCGTCAAACCGCCGGGCTTGTTCGGGAAATTTTTCTCTCTCATGTTCGGGGAATGCATATCCCACAACCTCAAATATATCGTCTTGCTTTAATAGACTATCCCATATGTAATTGCCGTGGCTGTTGACACTCGTGCCTATCTGTGCCACTTTGATTTTTTTCATGCAAACTACCTCCTACATCAAAAAAACTACAAATTTACTATAACACCTTACCGCAGAAATGTCAAGATGAAATTTGGCAAAACAACCATTTGACAAACGCGGGAGAAGAGCAAGAGAAAATCTATTGATTTATCCCGCAATTTGTGATACAATCACAATAGAAAATCGGCACAACGTAAAAAGCCCCTTTGTGGGGCAATGTAAGCAAAGGAGACGAGTGTATGGTTGGATGGCTCATTGTCAATAGTTTTGTGGACAGCCCGAAATTTCATGAGCTGTATGATTTTTTGGCGCGTGCTGCCAGGGCGCATCACATCAAAGTAGAGATAAAAACAACAGATGCCCTTCTCTCCCCCTTAGATTGTCACTTTGGAGACGTTTGTCTGCCCGATTTTGTGCTGTTTTGGGACAAAGATATTTATCTTGCCCGTCGGCTGGAGGCGGAGGGCATCCCCCTCTTTAACTCTGCTAAGGCAATTGAACTTTGCGATAATAAAATTTTCACTGCGCTCGCGCTGGAGGGGTGTGTCAAAACCCCCAAAACCATCATTGCTCCCAAAACCTTTGAAGGGTTAGGCTATACCAAAAAAGACTTTATCAAAAAAGCCATAGCACTCTTGGGACTCCCCATGGTGATCAAAGAGGCGTATGGCTCGTTTGGCAAGCAAGTCTACCTTGCGCATAGTTTTGAAGAGGCGTCCGCCATGGTAGACCAAATTGGTCACAAAGACTTTCTCATGCAAGAATACATCGCCCAAAGCCACGGCAAAGACGTGCGCATCAATGTGGTAGGTGGTAAAGTCGTTGCCTCTATACTCAGATATAACGACCATGATTTTCGCTCCAACATCTCAAACGGCGGTAGCATGAAACCCTATACCCCCACCCCCGCGCAAGCCCATGCCGCCTGCCAAGCTTGTGATCGGCTTGGACTTGATTTTGCAGGCGTGGACATACTTTTTGGCGAAGAGGACGAGCCTATTGTTTGTGAAGTCAATTCAAACCCCCATTTCAAAAGCACCTTTGATGCCATAGGCATAGACATGAGCATGAGCATCATGGCGCACATCAAAGGGAAACTCTCATGACAGGCTGGCTGATTTATGACGAAGTGGGCAAAAAGAGAAACGCTTGGTTTATTCAATCTTTGATGGAAAAAGCGCGACAAAGAGGCATTTCGCTTTTCCTCAAAATTCATCCCGACGACAACATTTTGAGTGGCGACACTTTGCCCGACTTTGCCATTATTCGAACGATTTGCCCTTCCCTTCATCAATTTTTTGAAGCACATCATATTCCCACATTTAACGGCAAACTTTGCGCCTCGGTGGCAAACGACAAGTGGCGCACCTATGAGATGTGCCAAGAGCTGGGCATTTTTCAAATGGCAACCGAACGTCTCTCCCCCGCCCCCACCATTCCCTTTCCGCTTGTGGTCAAAAAAGTGGATGGTCATGGTGGAACAGAGGTATATTTGATGCCAGACGAAGAGACCTATTTGCCTTTTGCCCACACGCACGATAGAAACCATTATATTGCCCAAGCCTTTTGCAGTCACCCGGGTAGAGATATGCGGGTGTATGTGATGGGTGAAAACATTCTCGCCGGCATTTTGCGAGAATCGCATACCGATTTTCGCAGTAATTTTTCGCTTGGCGGAGAGGTGTCTGTGGCAGAAGTCACCCCAGCGCAACGCGACATCGTCGAAAAAATCCGCCGCTATCTTTGTTTTGATTTTGTGGGCATTGATTTCATTTACCACCAAAATGAGTGGGTGCTCAATGAAGTGGAGGACATCGTTGGGTGTCGTATGCTCTATGCCTGCACCGACCTGGACGTCACGGGCCTTTATATGGACTATATTAAGGCAAAGCTACTAAAATAAAACAGAAAAAAGTAACCATCAAAGACACATTCTTTTTTTGGTTACTTTTGTTTTTTAGATATGATTTTTGGCTAAATATTCCCTTGCATAGGCAAAAAACACGGGTGTCATTTCGGGATAGGTAAGTGCGGTTGGCAACTGCGAAAAGCAAGCCACTTCCGCCATTTCAAAGTCAGGTAGCGGAGAAAACTCATCCACTATGGCTAAAAAAACCTGCCCATGTGCATGAGTTTTTGTGTCATAGCCATCATAGTCGCATAACGGAATGAGTGTTGCATCCGTGGTGCCACTCTCCTCAAAAAGTTCTCGTCTGGCTGCTTCTATGGGCGTCTCGCCACATTCAATATGACCGCCTTGGTGCTCCCATGTGGTGCGGTTTTTGTGTCGGCTCAAAAGATATTTTCCCCCGTGATATGCGCAAATGACCACATATTTATAATCTTGCATTTGCCCCAGCGGGTAGAGTGTGCATTTGAGGGTTTTGCCCTCTTTGTGTATGGATTGTTCGTCTGACATATTCACCTCGCGTTATTCGATTTCTGTGCGAATGGTAAACTCTACGGGAAGGTTGAAAATATCTTCCTTCAAAAACAACGGATAAAAATATTCTTCCTTTAATCTGGAAAACTCCAGCCACTCAAACAAATGAGAACGCTCGCCTTCGCGCGAGACAAACTTGTCTCCTCTTTGAGGCAAATCGGTATCCGAAATATCCACCAAAAAGTAGATGCAAAGCTCGTGGTAGCGCAAAGTATCCACATCTTCTGTGAAAAACGCTTGATTTAACCATAAAGGGCGAAGAATTTTCGGTGTGACACCCAACTCTTCTTCCACTTCACGAATGACGGCGTGCTCTGCCGTCTCGCCCATTTGCACCCGTCCACCCGGCAAATAGAAATAGGGCGAGCGGTTGTCGTGCATCGCCAAAACTCTCCCATCCTCGACCATAATCGCACATACCCTATAATTAAATTTTTCGCTTTCGCATCTAAATGATATATCCATGTTTTCAACTTGTCCTTTGTGGTGTTGTTGTGTTGAGATCAGTATAGCATAAATGGAGATGATTGACAAGTCATATTTTTGGGGCTCTACATTATCCGCAACTTGTAGCGGATTGGAATTGCTCGCAAAGTTATATTATCTTCGCCTAAACTAACTTAAACTGCCAAGGCAATTTGCCTTGGAGTATCACTGTCCGCAGGACAATATCACTGCGTAGCAATAACACTCGCCTACAGGCGAATATAACTGAAAAAGCACTGCTTTCGCAGTGCTTTTTCTGTGTTCGCTGATACATTGCACCATTGAAAGAGAAAACGATGCATCTATGTTGTTTCAACATAGTAAAAGGCTGAGCCAATTGCAAAAAGCGTTTGGCTCAGCCTCGGTTTTTGTTAGATGATCCGATTTTCAGATCAGATATTGGACCATGTTACTGTACAGAATGAGGGAAATATTCGGACAGGTCACATTCACCGTCGCCATCCTTATCATCGCAATTGCTGAGATATGCATAGCATTGAGTGCAAACATGCGCGTCCATCGTGCCCTCGTGTTGACATTCGATCTCCTCCAAGCATTCATCGCAGAAGAGATCTCCGTCTTCACTGTAACAGTCGGTTACCTTTTGATTGCAAGTATCGCAGATATGCATACTTACGGATTCGTGAGTGCAG
>JAGBWH010000113.1 GCA_017629925.1 Clostridia bacterium | reverse complement strand
GGCTTGGTCCACAGGCTCGGTGTAAATTCTAATCAAATTGCCACCGCCAAAGCCTTTATCCATAAAGCTACCCGCTTCAAGAGGACCGCTGACGGCAAAAAGAGTATTACCCAGTTGAGTGAAGCCATCAAAACTTTCTCCGCAGGAAAGCCCCACATAAGCGGCGCCACTCTCGGCAATATGTTCGGGAGTGACACAGATCCCACTTTGCATATCCCCGTCAACATACCCACACACAAGGGAAATTTCCCCCTCTTGACGAGGTAGGGGACGCTCCAGAGGACAAAGCCCTGTTTTAGAGCCGCCCATGCCCCAGCCGTAGACCGCTACGCCCTTCTCGGGCAGATATATGCGCTCAAGGTCGCCCAAAAACACATGACAGTTTTCGGGCATGGCATACACACGATAGAAACTATCTTTTTCGCAGGCATCATATTTGCCGGGCGAGATGAAGAAATGCGTGTCTTTTATTCTTTCTATCTCTTCCATCAACACCAGCGCTGTATCATAGGGCACATAATCAAAATCCAGCAAATTGCCGGACAGCAAAACAATATCAATATGTTGCTCCGCCACATATCTCAAAACGGTTTTCATGGTTTGACGGGCATCATGCCGTCTGCGCTCGCTGGACCTTGCCTTCACACCTGCGAAGGGACTGCCCAAATACGCGTCTCCACAATGCAAAACACGGATGGGTGTGCTCATGCTGCTCTCCTTTCGGTCATCGAAAAACAGGCGTTTTTTCGCCTTTTCACATCTCCCCTCTATTATACCTCTTTTTTTGATGGCTTGCAAGTGGTTTTTTGCACCTTTTTTTCTATTCCTTGAGAGAAAGTTGTACCTTATCACACACGAACTCGAAAAATATTCTATATTTATTAATTTTCCTAAAAAAGCGACTTTTTTCTCTTGCATATCCCTTTTTTTCATGATAAAATAGAAAATGACAACAAATGTCGGGGCAGAAACACCCCATATTTGTTCATTTTGCGATGTGGAGGATATTGGCTATGCTCAAAATGGCTGTGCGAAATACCAAAAAACTCATCAGAGAAAAATCAAAAGAAGAAAATATCAGACTCGGCCGCTTTTTCACCAAAGCGGACACGGCACGCCTGATGGCCAATATGTGCAGTTTGCCCACCACATCCGTGGTACGGGTGCTTGATCCTGGTGCCGGCACAGGTATTTTGAGTGCGGCTCTGGTCGAGCGTTTGTGCCAAAGTGAGACGGTAAAAGAGATTGATTTGGTGTGCTATGAAAACAACGCCACCTATCTCCCTATGCTTGAATATAACCTTCAAAGACTGCGCAAAAGATGTCGCAAGCTCTATGGCGTAAAGCTCGTGGTCAATGTGTTGGAGGAAAACTATGTCCTCTCCGGCAAAGCCGCCTACGCCATTCACATTTTCAGAGAAGAAGCCGATCAATTCGATTATATTATCATGAATCCTCCGGCAGAACTCATGCCCGCCACCTCTCCCGAAGCCCTGTGTGTGACGGATTTGTTCAAAGGCGGAGTGGATTTGACCTACCTCTTTTTGGCTATGGCAAACAATGCCTTGGCAAAGGGGGGTGAGTTGGTTGCCTTGCTTCCCACTGTTTTCTCTACCTCCCCTCAACTGGCAAAACTCCGCTGTCATCTCTTTTCCGAGAACACCTTAAAGCATCTGCATATGTTTTGCGCAAACAAGCCCAAAAAGCCACTCAAAAAGCACATGGTCATGCATATCTGTCACACCCAACCGCAAGCCACCGACACCGTGGGCATTACCGTATCGCTGGATGATGGCTCGCCCGAAGGCACTACCCTGCTCCCCTCTCAAACCCAAGCCGTGATGCTCAGGGGAGAGGACAAATCCATGCTCCTGTTCCGCGATGCGACAGAAATCAAGGTCATGCAATATATGCAATCCCTGACCTGCTCTTTTGCGACGTTTGGACTTCGCATGAAAACAGGGCTTGTGCTTCCCTCTCGCTACCGTGACTATCTCTATGATACCCCTGTGCCCGGTACTGTGCCTC
>JAGBWH010000112.1 GCA_017629925.1 Clostridia bacterium | reverse complement strand
GTCAAATGCGGTTTGCATGGGGCTTTCGGGACGCATAGGATCGTCATAAATAGATACACAGGGAGAGGCAATCACTTCGCCTTCTTTGCCTGCTAAAAGGGAGAGACCGAGTTGGGCGTTTTTCGCAGAGAAAACGGAGGTGAAAGCGGAAAGGATGGTATAAAATTGCTTGCCGTCAATGACCACATCATATCTGCCGGTCGGCACCAATGCAGCACCGAATTTATCAAGGGCTTTGGCAAGTGCCTTTTGGGGCAAATCTTTGACGTCTTCGTAGGTGCTCCCTAAACCAAACTCAAAACCGCTTTGGGCTTCTCCGTCTTGTCTAAGGACAGGGGAGACTGTTGCCCCTGTGGCACCGCCACGATTGCTCAGCTCCAGACCATAGGAATTATAAAGGTAGACTTCGCTCACCACAGAAACGGCTTGTGAGCGCGTACCGTCTCCCACTTTATCGCAGGCGGCGTAAAGGTCTTTTTGAAGTGCAAGTGCCAATTCACGAATGGTGGAAGGGTCAGCCAATTGAGGCACGGGCGCAGTGGTGGTCAAATAGCTGGGAGAGCCTGCAAAAATGATGGCTTCATCTTCACTATCAATGCATTTTGCATTGGCGATTGCACGTTTGACCAAATCCTCCATGGCATCCTCGGTGAGCAGTTCACCTGATGCGTATCCCATTTTTCCGTCCACAATGCAGCGGAAGCACAGCCCACCCGAAACACCGGAGGAAAAAGAGTTGATTTCATCTTTGAGTGCGCCTGCACTCAATTCTTCGCTTTTTTGAAAGTAGATTTCATAGGTGGCAACGCCTGCTTTTTCGGCGGCTTTCACCAATGCATTTTTTAGTTCTTGTAACGTCATTTTAGCGACCTCCTACTGTAATGGTGGACACACGAATGAGGGGTTGTCCCACGTCGGTAGGGATGCTACCGCTGGAAGAGCCACACATTCCCTGCCCTGTGGCGAGGTTTTGACCTACCATGTCAATATTCTTGATAATCTCAGAGCCTGTGCCAATCAGCGAAGCACCACGTACTGCCTCGCAAATCTTACCATTACGAACCAAATAGCCTTCGGTGACGGCAAAGTTAAAGGCACCGGTGAGCGGATTGACGGAGCCACCGCCCATTTGTGCGCAATAAAGACCATTTTCCATGGAAGCAATGATATCTTCGTTTTTGTCAGGTCCGTTATCAATGAATGTATTGGTCATACGAGAGGTGGGCGCATAGCTATACCCTTGTCTACGCGCATTGCCCGTCATCGGCAATCCCATACGGCGAGAGCCAAGGCGGTCGATCATATAACTTTTCAGCACGCCGTTTTCAATCAAAACATTGCGACGGGTGGGCGTGCCCTCGTCATCAATATTGGAAGAGCCCCAAGCGCCGGGAATCGTGCCATCGTCAATGGCGGTCACTTTAGGATTGGCAATCATTTGCCCCAGCTTACCTGCCATTTGAGAAGCACCAATCGCCACAGAAGTGGCTTCAAGAGAGTGGCCACACGCTTCATGGAAAATTACACCGCCAAATCCATTTTCAATAGCAACGGTCATTTGCCCTGCGGGGCAGTAGATCGCACCAAGATTTACCACGGCTTGACGAGCGGCTTTGCGACCGATTTCACGGGGATCAACATTTTCAAAAAATTCGAGCCCCATACCACCGCCGGGCGAGCAAGAACCTGATTGGTTTTCGCCATATCCGCTTGCCACAGCAGACACAGCCAAACGCGTGCGAACATGGCGGTCGGTGGTGTAGAGTCCTTCGGTATT
>JAGBWH010000111.1 GCA_017629925.1 Clostridia bacterium | reverse complement strand
TAGTGATGAAGATAAAGCCGCCTACTACTATCGTCTGTATGAAGATAGCAGACGGCAAATGCTGGCAGAGCCTCCCTCTTCCACTTTGCCCTTTATTTATTCTTTTAACAACTGGTAATACCCTTGGCTGTCCCTTGGTGCTTTTTTGTCCTTTTGGGACAGCCTTTTTTTGGAGGTACCATGCAACAAACAATCAACAGCCGCCATTTAGGTATTGGCGGTTTTCTGGGTGCCGATTTTTCCTCCGCCCCCTCCCAAGTAGACCTTCGCCGTCTTGCGGAATGCAAGAATTTATGGCATGACTACGCCTCTCATCTGGGTGGCTATTTGGAATCCTTTCCCGGGGTGCGCGCCATTGCGCAATTATCTGGTGAAATTTTCGGCATATTTTCTTTTCAGCCTCCCGCCTCCGCTACCTCTTTTTTAGTGGTCCATGCGGGAGATACGCTGTATACATTGCCCGTGGTGGCAGGACAAGAGAGCGTCACGCCCACCCCCGTGGCAAGCGGACTTTCGCGCCAAAAAAGCGCCGCCTTTACCTCAGACGGATACATGGGCATTTTGGACGGCAAAACCTATCGTTTGCTCTCTTACTCTCCCATGACAAAGTCTTTTTCTCTTACGCCCTCAAGGAATTTATATATTCCCACCACCTTTTTGGACGGAGTGCCTTATGAGCAAAGAAACGCCCTTTCCACATAGTTCAAAGAAGAGTGGACTTTTTCCACTTTAAGCGATTACATTGCACAGAAAAACACCAATTTGGTCTATCAAATCATCAGCCGTGCCAATCGCACGTGCCGTGTTGTGGGGTGCAAATCTCCCACGGTGATGGTCCATATCCCTGCCTGTGCCATCATTGACGGGGAAAGTTATCGTATTACTGCGGTGGGGGATGGGGCTTTTGAGGGCAATAATGTCCTCGAACACCTAACCATAGAGGAAGGGGTAGAATCTTTAGGTGAGAATGTTGCCCTTCGCTGTCGAGCGCTCAGAGAAGTATCTCTGCCCTCTACTTTGCTCTCTTTGGGAAAACAAGCATTTTACGGGTGCGAACGCCTGACCGCCTTACATATAGGCGGGGTAAAAGAGGTGGGCGAGAGCTGTTTTGATTTATGCACTTCCCTTACAGACGTGACGTTTGGTGGTACAAAGGAGGAGTGGCAAGCCATCACCTTTGGTGAGCACAACACCCCCCTCACCACCCTCACACCCCACTATGAAAATGCAGAAGGACTGCACGCGCGCTGTTTTCGGCTAACTGTCCATGAAATGTGTGGTGGTGTTGTTTCTGTTTTGCTTGGAGGCAATGAATTGTGTGCGCAGCCCTATCAGCCGACCACCGATACACATTTTGTCGAAGGCAAGACCTATTATACATTCTCCTCCTTTCGCTATGAGGTGGTTTCCTTTACCCCGGGCGAACCGATTTCGCCCAACACGTGCTATGAAAAGCAAAGCATTTGGTATGAATGTAGGTTTGAAAAAAGGGACGGGACATCATATTTAGATAGCATTTTGATCTATGCCCTTGATGCAAGACCTTTATATCAAAAAACGCTGACGCTTTGTGGCAACCACATTTCCACTCGATTTGCTGATACAGGGGAATGCCATTATGCCAACTTGGTCAACGGGGCGGTGGGGGAGGCACTTCACTGTGCCACAATATGCTCGGTATTTGATGGCAGGGTGTTTCTTTCCGGCTCTTCCCTTTTGCCCAGTGCTGTTTTTTATTCCCAAAGAGACAAAGATGGCCACAACCATCCCGGTTATTTTGGGATTTGCAACTACATGGAAGATGGAGACAGCACACCCATTACCGCCATGACCGCCACCGCTACTTCTCTATTCGTCTATAAGGCGGGTGGCGAGGAAGGTACGGTGTATTGCCACACACCCGAAAACACGCAAAGCCATCTCATCCCTCGCATTTATCCCGCTATCGCAGGTGCGGCAGGGGTAGGGTGTCTCGGTGACGCTTGCAACTTTGCAGACGACACGGTGTTTATTTCTCGCAGAGGTCTTGATGCCACGGAAAAATCCATGCTCTCCTCTGAAAAAGGCATCTCTCACCGTTCCGCCTTTGTTGACGCTCGCCTCCGCACAGAAGATTTGGCACACACCCGCCTGGTAGAATGGCAAGGCTATTTGCTTTTGCTCTGCCCGAACGGGCATATTTACATGGCAGACAGCCGGCTCGTGTCTCGGCAAGGGCATGGAGAGGTGGGGTATGAATGGGTTTATTTAGAGGGGATTGGCGCGTATAGAGACGATATGCCCGTGTATCGTTTTGCCTCTCAGTTTCCCCCTGACGTCACTTCCTGCTACTGCGGAGAAGACCCTATTTTGCTTCATGAGCAGGCGGATGGCATCCCTTATTTGACCTATCAAGACTACCAAACCCACTATGCCACCACAGTGATTTCCGCTCCCGTTCAGTTTCAAAAAAGCGACCAAACCACCTATACAGCAGATGCGCATTTTGTCATCATCCAAGAGGAGGGCGGCGTCTCTCGCTATTTGGTTTACACAGACGGAGAGCGAACGGGTGGGACTTTTTACGGAGCGAAAGTAGGGTGTGCGGTAGGCGAGCTGCTCTTTTTGGGCACAGAAGACGGCACTCTGCTCACCGCTAACACAGACAAACGCGGGCCAAACTACGCCCTCTCCACAGGCTTATCTGTGCAGGATATTGACCGTCATCATTATCACATTTGCCATCATCTCATTGAAAGTGTTGCCAAAACCTGCGCCGACACGGCAGAACTGCCTCACCTTTCAAAACACACCTACCCCAGAGGTACGGTCATGACCACCAAAGCCCTTTCAGGCGGACGTATTCAGGTGGGCGTGGTCACCGATCAGGAAGATTACCTGTTTTTGGGCAGTTATACAGAGGGGCAACTGGATTTTGACGATTTAGACATGGATAGTCTCATCTTTGCCAATCGTCCCACGGGGTTGGCGGTCTTTCGCGAAAAAACAAAATACTGGACACACAAACAATACATCATTTTTTCAAATGAATACCAACGCCCCTTTGGCATAGGGCAAATTTCCTATCGCTTTAGGGTGAAAGGAAGGATGAAACCTCAATGATCAAGAAAATCAGTCAAAGTGAAATCAATCAAAATAAAGTCGCATCCCTCCCCACTCGTCCCAACGCTTCTACCGCTTTTGGCGGGGCAGGCTATTCCTCTGCCGAGCTTCGTGCCGCTTTTGACCGCTTGCCACTACTCATTGCAGCCAGACTCAATGAATTGATAGACAGCACGAGTAAGGCAGGCGAGAATGGATTGTCTGCTTTCATGCCTACGGGGCTGGGGAAGAATGAAAATGCCACACTCAGCGATATGTTTACCCATATCAAAGACGGCACCTTTGCCACCTATTTGAAAGTGGGCTCAAGTTATCTTGACTTGGTACTTGCCACGCTTGCGCCCATATTCAGCCCAAGTTTTACAGGGCAACCTACCGCAATTACCCCACCCCTTTCGGATGAGTCGGGGCGGCTGGCAACCACGGCATGGGTCAAGGCCCTACATAGTGATATGATAGCCTTGTATCAATCCATCATCGATGGCACCTTTGGTGTTTTGCCCGATGGTGGTGCAAAAGGGGATGTGCTTGTGAAATCTTCCGACCAAAACCAGCACGCAAGCTGGGAAAATATAGCCAATTTTGTCTTTGACCGTCCGCAAGCCACCACACCTCTACCAGACGATAATACACAAAGTGTTGCCACCACCGCCTTCGTGCAAAGCGCACTCTCCGCCCTGCGGTCCACTTTGCTGGATGGGGTAGAAAGCCGTTACGATACCTTAAAAGAGATTGTCGACGCTTTGGGTGACCAAGACAGCGACATCAGTCGCGCGCTTGAAGAGATTGGAAAAAAAGACAACAAAACCACCTTTTTGTCCTTTGAAGACGACACGGAAATTCTACTTTCCTCTCACACGGAATATCGCTCAACCGATCCGCTTTCCGCCCTATCTATTACTTTTCCCTCCGAGCCTGCGGAGGATTTTATCGCCTCTTTGGAGTTTAATACCAACGAGGATTGCGATTTGGTGCTCGATTATTCCAATGCTCCCTACGTTTGTTTCACAGGAGACGACACGGTCGAAGGGACGTTTATCCCTTTGCGCGGTATGCATTACACCCTTGTATTTTGGTTTTCGTGAGAGCTGTATCAAGGGGTAGTGAGAGGGTCGTATTTATGAGTTTTTTGGAACTGAAAAAAAGGGCTTTGCTATCCGACCAAAGCAACAAAACACGCGGATATTTGATGTGGGAAGATTGGGAAGAAGGGGATGAAATGCGCATGACCGCCCCCTATCCTGACCCTGCCGTGATGCAGATTTGGACCGGCACACGCAAAACCACCTCCACCACCTTTTCCCAATACCTAATCGAGCTACCTGCCTTTCCTTGCCATACGTTCCGCATCGAGACAAGCAACAGTCAAAGTGGTTATACGGGAAATTATTATATCTATATGCAAGCCTATGGGCTCTATTTTGTCTTGTCGCTGGAGGGTGATTTCCCGCAAAAAAACGGAGCGGGGGCGGATCTATATTACCGCTTTGTTCCCATTCCACGAAAAACGCCCCAAATCGGCTCGCCGACCAGTTTTTCGGCGTTGATATTTGAGCAGATTTCAAGCCAAAACACATCATGGCAAGCCTATGCCAAAAACATTCCTGCTTCATCTGTCTATGTCAGCCAAACTCAACCGCCAAGTCACTATACGGAAATTTCCATGCTACAAAGTTTTCATTTGGGTGGGATTTCCTTCCCGACCGCCCATACGACCACACCCTTTTCTCACATGACACATGATCCGTTTTTCATGTATGAAGTGAGCGAAACGGAGTATTATGGTTTTACTTTGCCCAAAACCGTCCAATGCCTTTCTTCTATCATCATAGGAGAGTATGTGTACTATCAAGAAAACGGAGAGCAAAAGTCTGTGCCTTGGCATCGACACAAAAACCGTCCTATGCCGGATTATTTTATCCCACAGCAAAGTGTGAAAAAAACGAGCCAAGCGTCCTCAAAATCCCCCTCCCCTCACTATCCTATCACCTATCAGCCAAAGGGGGATGGGGAGACGATACTTTGCAGTGGCACACCCGTTCCGCTTTCGCATAAATTGCCACCTCTAAAACGAATAGACGGCGACTGTGACGTCTATTATGACTATCAAATCACAGATCAGGGCTTTTGCGGAAAACGCGCTTATTGGTATCTCTACGACGACCAAGTGCTTTTCATTTCAGGGGAAGGTGATATGTATCACTACGCCCAAACCGGCACCGCCACCCCGCCTTGGGAACCTTATAGAAACATCATCAAAACCATTGTCATTGGAAAAGATATTACCTCCATAGGCGAATGGGCATTCTTTATGTGCAAACAAGCAACGCATATTATATTCGCCTCAGGCTCTGCCTTAAAACGTATTGATCGGGGCGGATTTGGGCAAATAGGGATTAGTTCTGTCACACTCCCTGCCTCTCTGCAGCGACTGGGCGAGTTCGCGTTTTTCTCCAACGCATCTCTTAGAGAAGTGAGGATAGAAGAGCCAAGCCAACTGACAGAAATAGGTGAGTATGCATTTTTTAACGATACCATACTGGAGCGTTTGTATCTGCCCGATAGCCTTCAAATGATCGGCCGCCATCTCATTTCAAATTCGCCTTTGGCTGTGCTCTCTGTAAAAAAAGACAGTGATGCCCACACCTATGCCATCACAAACGACCTCCCACACATTGTCCGAGAGACACAAGACGAATGTCTTTGCACTTTTTTTGCAGGGCAAACGTCTGGGGTAGATACCGTTGAAGTGAAAATTTTTTCAAGTGGTACGCTTCTCGTTGACGGACAGGGGCGCATGAAGGATTACCAAAGAGAGGAAGAAAAGCCTTGGGCAGAGTATCTCTCGCAGGTCAAAGAGATTGAAATTGGCGAGGGTGTCACCTATATTGGTCGCTTTGCCTTTGCCTATATTCATAGTTTGGAGACACTTCAATTTGCCACAAATAGCCACCTCACTAAGATTGGTGCGGGGGCGTTTTGGGAAAATACGAACTTAATTCAAGTGACGTTTCCCTTTTCTCTTGAAACCATTGACAGTTGCGCATTTGGCAAATGCACTTCCCTTTGCCAAGTTTTTCTATCCGAGCGCACCGCTTTTGTCCGAGACACCGCTTTTTACCTTTGCCCATTGCGCTGTTTGCTGCCTCGCGAGCCCCATATTCCCTCCAGTCAATTTGAGCAATGGATAGGATGTCTGGTGCTGGATGGCACAGAAGAATGGACGGCGCAATGTGACCAAACATTCCAAAAAGAGTATGTGCTCCCCTTAGAGATGGCAAGCGAGACGCTCTTTTGCACACATTTTCCATTTGATGCATCAGAGAGCCTTGGAGAAAACATGCCCTGCATCGTGAAGTGGGAGGAGGGCGAGGTGGTGTTTCTTTTGCCGGCCGATGAGTATTTGCATCTTTCGGATTTCAAAGCGTGGCTGGCGAGTGAGTTTGAAAAAGGGACGCCTGTGACTCTATGGTTTCTTAAAGACACATCTTTGCCCATCATCGCACCTCAAATCACCTTTATCCCGCCTTATCTCTCGGGGCAAGATGTGATCATCACCGTACCGGGCGAGCCGCCTCCCACGAGTTCCGTTCTCTATTACGCCACCCGCATCATCGATTAAAGGAGTATCTTTTATGTTTGCAAAATTCATATCCAAAACCAAACTTGAGATTTTTTATGGAGTTGTGTTGCATTATGGTGGGCGTGTATATATTCACCCCACTCCCCACACACTCAAGCAAGCGGGCTATCTTCCCTGCAAAGATGTCTATGAACAGACACCGCCTCCGCGCCACTTTTACGCCTGCGACGGCCAAGAGATTACCTGCTATGAAATGGAGGAAGAGTGTCTATGACCTATTTTCTTCATACAAATGGCCGTGGGTATCCCTTGTCGCTTGGTTGCTTTCCCATAAAAGAAGAGGTTTTGCCTCTCAAGCTGGAAGGAGCGAGGGGCGAGGGCTCGCTCTATATTGGCGGAAAGGCTTGTTTTATCACAGATGGCATTGGCGCGATTCCCACCCATGCCTTGCATAACGGAAAAAACCCCCTGACCTACATTGAAGAGGACAAACGCTATGATTTAGGCGAAATTTATTGCCTTGAAAATGTGGCATATATCCCCACTTTACATACAGAACAACTGATTATGCTACTCATCGAGTTAGAGCAAAACAACAAACAAGCCCTCGCCACCCTCGCCTCGCGCATGGAGGACGTGGAACAACTGATGACAAGCCGTCCTCTATTCTAAAAAAGAAAGGAAATTCACCGTGAAAACGTATCAAAAAACAGCGTGGTTGCTCGCTTTATGCCTGATGTTTGCCCTTGTGTTCTCTTTGCCTGTTTGGGCAAACGAGGAAGGCGAGACAGCCGATATGTCCACCCAAGCCCCTTCGCCTTCAGATGAGGAAAATGCCACCGTCTCGGGTGTGGTGGTAGAGTATATAGAAAAAAATATCACAGAAATCTGTGGCATACTCACCTTAATCAGTTCATTTGTGGTGGCATTGCTCTTCAAAAAGGGCTTGCTCCCTGCCCTCTCTAAGTCGCTGACGCACCTGTCAGAGCAACTGGGACACAGCATCACGAAAATGGAAAATGACAGCGCTGCATTGGAAGCCAGCACCAAAAAGAGTTTGACAGAGTGGATAGAGTCCTCAAAACCCCTCATCAGTAAAATGGAAAGCATGGCAAAATGGGCAGACGAAACTGCACTTTTGCTCACGCAAATGGAAGAAGCCCTCTCAAAAGAGCAAAAGACCATGGCGCACGCCGAGGCTGTGCTCGCGGCCCAAATGGATTTGTTTTACCAATTCTTTATGGCTGTCAACTTACCTCAATATCAAAAAGACATACTGGGACAAACCTACGCCGCCCTCAAAAAACAATTGGGGCAGGAGGTGACAGGTGAGACACCATAAGGCTTTCATTTTTACCTTGATTGGATATATCTTCTCTATTCTTCCGCCTGTGCTTGTGGCAATAGAGCATTTTCCCCTATGGATAAAAGCAGGGGAAAAATCCACCTGCTCGGCGCTCGGGGTGATGGTGCTATTGCTTTGTCTCATTCCCCTCAAACGAGGGATCTCCCAAGCGCTTCGCTCCCCTGCCGCTTGGCAAATGTGGCTCATTTTGTTTTTGGTGCTTTATTTTACCCAATACATTGCACAGGGGCTGATGGCGGTGGCACTTGTGGCGTTTCCCTTTTCTGTTCTCGGCGCAATCATGTTCCGCTTGGCAAAAAAGTGTAAGGAGGAAGAGCGTCCATGACACTTTACCCTTTGGGCAAAGAGACAGCCAAACAATCTCTGCTCTCAAAAGCAGGCTATATCGTTTTTGCTTTTGTGGTCTTGCTCAATATTGCCTACCGATGCCTAACAGAAGTGGGGCTGAACTGGCACGCGGTGCTTGCCCTGAGCTGCGACGGGTTGCTCTATCTGCTCTCTGTCTATGTGACCTTCTATGCCATGGCGGACACCGCGAGAAGAGACGCAAAACAAAGAAAACAGTACGAGGACGCCCTATCCCAATCACAAAAAGCGGTGGAAAAAGCCAAGCCCTATCGGGCGCATTTGCTCACCTATATCGCAGAGTATGTGAAAAATGATGTGCTCTCCCGCAAAAAAGCCCATCTGGATGTGGCAGGCATTCCCTATGATGACTATCAAAATCGCTACGCTCGTATGTCAAAGCGAGCATTAAAAAAAGCAGGACTTACGCCCTGGGAAAGAAAAAGTATTTATCGCGCCAACAAAGTAAAGCCCCAGCAAATCACGCGTGAATCCTTGCTTTGTTATGTGGAAAGTCAGCCTCATCAAAATCCCCTGCTTTCTCCTAAAAGACTTATGTCACGGCGATACAGCAAGGCACTATTGCCCACCACCATATTTGCCTTGTTTTCTGCCCAAATTGTCTTTGAAGCGCAAATGGGAGGGGATATCAAAAGGATTTTTGTGGAGTCTTTGCTTCGTGTAGGGTTGCTCTCTTGGACAGCGCTACGCGGGTATGCGACGGGTGAGAAAACCATCGAACTCGACAGTATCGCTTACCTTGTGGCAAAAACTGATTTTTTAGAAGAATTTGTTTTATGGCAAGAAAATAACCACTAAAAAAGGTAAAAAATAAAAAAAGAGGGGCTGGACACCGCCCGTCATACCGCCATTTTAGCCGTATGACAGACGCGTGCGCCAGTCCCTTTTTTTGAATATTCTTTTTATCTTTGGAAAAGGTTAGACCATTTGATGGGATCGAGATTTCTGAGTTTTTCAGAACAGACATGCAGGTCAGGATGGTTGGTCTTGAGATAAATCTTGCAAGCCAAGTTGAGATGGTCAACATCATCTCCATCATCATCGCCTTGTGCAGCATCAATTTCAAGACATTGGGAAATGTATTTTTCAGCACTATCCATGTCGTCCAGATGCCAGAAGCAAGTCGCAAGGTTGTAGTAGTAACTTGCGTCATCGGGGTAAATCTCAATGGATTGTTTGAGGTAACCTACCGCATCGTGCAACCATTGAGGATTGTGGTCTGCGGCATAGCAACCGTAGCACATACGGTTCTTTTGGCAGTAAAGGGAGGCAATGTTTCTCGCTTCTTCGTGACCTCTGACACCCTCTTCAATCAAGGCGTCAAGCATACTGAATACGAAATCGTATTCTGCAAGCTCTTTATCTTTGATGTTACAGTAGGTGACATAGTAGGAAATATATTCCACCTTCATCTTAAAGGAGGAGGCGTTTGCCATGAACACATCCATAAATTCTTTCATCATGGTGCCTGCTTTTTCAGAGCCACGGCTGGCAGCGAGTTCTACATAGTAATCATAGAATTGGATTTCATCGCTCATAGTTTGGCGAACGCGGTCAAGGCATTGATCAATGAGTGCTATATCGCGGTTACGAATCGCATAACGGAATACTTCGTTGGGATCAGAACCTGCAGGCAAACCACCTCCCAAATTCACAGGAGAAGCCACGCTGCGAGGACCGGCGGCAGCACCTTGGCGCAAAATGGATTCAAGTTTTCTTTCCATTCTGTTCAGCGCATCAGCAATACTGTTCAGGGAAGCACGAGTAGAAGATTCCAGACCGGATTCAATGAGGGTTTCCACCATGTTTTGAATGATGCTGATGGTGTCTCTGGTGGCTCTACCGGGGAATTCGGGATCATAGGCGATTGTGCGAATGGAAGCGGTATCGAAAGGAAGAGTGTCTAATTGGTTTTTATCAATTAAGGTGATAAAGGGTTTACCGGTTTCGTGTCTGCGACCGAATTCATACATGACGTTGGGGTTCAGATCAGTCATATCAATCACACACAGGTCACTGGTTTGAATATCGTTGACCATTTCTTCCACGATATCGGTGCTGGTATATTTATGGTCAGCACGCCATACATCAAAATCGAATTTTTCCAGCGCTGCCTCAATGATGAGGTCAAACACGTCATCCGCTTTTCTGCGTTTTTCAGAGCCGGGTTGGCCGATGGGGGAAATTACAAAACAAGTGTATTTTGCCATATTTATCCTCTTTCCTTTTCCGCTTCAAGCAAGCGAAAAAATGATTTATACAAATAAAATTTTATCATATACATATGAAACTGTCAACCCCCAAAAAAGGTTTTTCAGTTTTCTTTTTATGTCAAGTGTCCGTCAAATAGAGACGAATGATGCTTTCAATGGTCTCAAACAAAGCGCGACGGCGGTGCGTGGGCAGTCCGTAACTTTTGCGATAGAGCAAAAGCAACGCTTCCTCCTCGCTTTCCAGACTATGGTCATGCGGGAGAATCCCTTCGAGAAGTTTCATAGGCGTGGTGCCCAGCGCTTGCGCAATTTCGGGCAGATAGTGCATATAACTATGAGAGAGTCCCCTGCGCCAGTTTGAGATGGTTTTCTCGCGCCAGCCCATTAGCTCTTCAAATGCTCGATACGTAAATCCCCTGTCTTTGATGGCGTCGCAAATGCGACGGCATATCTCTTCTCTCACATCGATTTCAGGTGTGTTCATTTGCTCGTCCTTTTTTTGCCCTGATTTGGTTTGGTGGAAAATCCAAGTTTACCTAAACGTCGACCAACGCTGTAATAAGCGCCATGCATGGAGGTAATGAGGTCTGCTTTTTCCATGTTCAGTTTGCCATTTTGGTCAAGCAGTTCGGGGGAGACGGATACCCCTACGATTTCCGCCAAAAACATATCATGGCTACCAAGGGAAATGACCTCTTTCACTTGGCAGGATAGCGACACGGGACATTCCAAAATCATAGGCGCATCCACGGATAATGAGGGGGTGGTGGTGAGGTGTAGTTTTTCAAATTTACTCACCTTTGCACCCGTGTAAATGCCACAATAGTCGCAGGCGCGCACCATCTTTTGCGGCACCAAATTGATCACAAAAGAGCGGTTTTCAAGAATTAAGTGGTGAGAATATCGCTCGGGGCGAATAGAGACGTAGGTCATGGGGGGCTTGGAATTGACGATGCCTGACCATGCCACAGTGATGATATTGGGCGCATCCATAGTGCCACAAGAGACCATCACGGAGGGGAGTGCGCCGAGGAGTGTGCTCCCTTTCCACTCGATTTTTCCTGTTGTGTGGTGGGGGGTTGTTTCAAAATGTTCCATATTTCCTTCTCTATTTCTGTAGTCGCATCGGACAATTTAATGGACAAATCCCCCTCTTGCCAAGGGCAAAAGGGGGAAAGCGGGCGGATAAGTGACCAAAAGAGCCATACAGCGCCCTGAAAATTACTCGGGTGCTACCACGTCAAAGCTGACTTTATCGTAGGAATAGTCAGTTCTGAGTTTCATGGTGCCAAGAGCCGTTTCGTATGACAACTCAAAACGAACAATTCTGCCATCTTTGGCAAGCACTTGATAGGTGATAGAGCCCACCGCATTGATCTTGCGACCAAATACAGCCTCGCTCTCTATGGCGGAAAGCACTACGGTGAGGCAAGTGGCGCCATCACTTGTGGTAGAGATTTGCGCATTCTCAGGCAGTTTAATGTCTGCCAATTTAGTTTGGGTGGAGTAAACGCTGTAAATTGCGTCGCCTGTTTCGGGCTCAAAGGAAGCGGTCATGTTACCTTTACTGTATTCCGTGTCTTTGACATTGCCCACAAGCAAGGGTTTGCCGTTTTCATCCACGGTGCCTGCAGGATTTAACACTTGCACGTCATAACTGTATTTGGCTTCTACAATCGTACCATTGACTTTCACAAGCAACACGGCATCGCCGACCAAGGTGATGTCTTCACCTTTGATGGTGTATTCAGAATGAGTGGCAGTTTTTGTAGGTCTGGACGCTTTCATGGCTTCCATGACATAAGCGTATGTTCCGCTTTCTGCGGCTTTGGGATCATCGCCATTATCTTTACCGCAACCCACCAAAGTGAACACGCAAAGCAAAGCCAAAAAGAGAGCTAAAATTCTGTTGGATGTTTTCATCTTACATTCTTCCTTTCTTTTCTATTGCTTATTCTTGGTTCCAAATACGATACCATTTTTCGAGCAATTCTTTGAGGGTATCAGCGTAGTTATCCACGATTGCCACGATAGCACCGGGTACTCTGCCCAAAGTGTTGCCTTTGAAAATGCTGGTGGTGAAAGTATTGGCAGCGCGTTGTGCGGTTTCAGTTTCACTGTTGATGATAGCGGTTCTGTCGTTGTAGGACTCTACAATCGCTTTGGCTTGTGTGAGATAAAATGCCACATCACCTTCAAGTGATGCAGGGCAACTAAGCAATGCATCTGCTTTGTTGAGCAGTACCTTCTTGCCGTCACTATCTACGATGATTTGACCATTTTCGTCTGTGGCAAACAGAGGATTGCCTTGCGCATCAAAACGTTCGGTGAGCAGGAGGTCTTCTGCGGTCAAAGTATAGGTGGTAACAAGTCTGGTTTCTGCTTTATCGTAGCAGTATTTCAGGGCTTGCGCCACGGAGCTGGCGTATTGGAAGTGCTGATACAGACTGCCAAAGGAGGATTGATTTCTATTGTAGCCTTCAATCGCCAATATCAATTCAATGACGCCTTCTTTTGCTCTGTCAAGAGAACGTTTGTAAATGCTAAGCTCGCCGTTGGCTTCAAAGATGCCGGGGCAGGTCACATCTACGGTATCACGGAAGGTTTGTTCTTTGCCGTCTGCTGAGACACCAACAATCTTTTCGTCCATTTCGTAATACGCTTCGTAACGTTGTGCATAGGTCAGTTCTTTATCGGACAAGATAGCAAACCATTGAAGATATCTCTCTGCATCTGCAAGTTTTTGTGCTTGCGCATCTTTGATGCCTTCCAGCACTTCTTTGTATGTTTGAACGATAGCGACTTGCTTTTGCTCTTCGCTGAGGGCTGCATAGTATTCGTCTGCTTTGTCTACGGCGCTGGCTACGGTCTCATAGTTGAGGGTGGAGTCAATGTTCAAAACAGACACGATAAATCTGGAATTGAGAATATCTGCGGTGTCTTTGCCTTCGCTGTAAGCAATAAAGTTAGCATTGCCGGTCACTTGATAGGTTGCGCCACATTCCAGGAATACGTCTTTTCCATTCACGTTGGCAAACCAGTAGCTAACACCATTGACGATAGGCATTGTAATTTGTCCGCACGAGATGATATCGGGGGGATTGACTTGACCTTCTTTATTCAAATTGAAGGTAACGCGATAATCATATTTTGCATACAGCACAACAGGTTGTGTGTAGCTGGCTCTGACGAAGTTTGCTTTGGATGTAAATTCCTTGTCGTAGTACCAACCGCTAAAGATTGCACCTTCAATACCCACGGTGGGGAAGGTTTCTTTACGTTTGCCGATGATATGATAGCCCTCTTCTGTGTTGAGTGCCATTTGACCATCGCCCACAACATAGGTGATGGGATGCATATACACAACGGATGTGGGGATGTTTCCAAGGCTGAGGGCAAGATTATCAAGACGGAATTGGTCTTTATTTTCGCCCGTGCTACGGATGCCCACACGAGAGATTGCATCGGGTTGCGTCATCTCGCCGCGGAAGAGCACAATCTCACCTGCAAGATAAACCGTCAAAAGATAGGGACTGTTTTCATTTTCTCTTTCCAGCACCACGGAAATGTTATTCCAACCGCTGGCCTTGCATTGCCCCAGCGCTTTGCCACCTGCCATGAGCATACCATTTTCTTCAATGGTCAGCACGGTAGCACCGCCCACAAACACTTCCACTTTGGGTGCGGTGGTGTCGGTGAGTGCCCAACCGTTTGCTTCATCATAGATTTTGCCTTTATAGAAGGAGAAATCAAAGGTCATGGCATTGCCTGTGCTGAGTGTTGCCAAGTCATAGAATACTTCAGAGACGGATGTGTTTGCACCTTGGTGTGTGATAATCAAACGGCTGTTTTGGTTGATCAGTTTCACATCTCCGTCTGTCTGTACAGAAAGTTGTCTTTGCATGACTTCTTTCTCAAGGATAGCCAATTTATCTTTGGCGGCATTTCTCTCGTTTTCGGGGATATTAGGATTGTTGATAATATCTTTGAGGGCTTGGATGGATTCGATATCCTCTTGCATATCCGCATCGAAGTCGGTGAAGCGCACGACGTCATCTGCCTCAGTACCCTTCTCATAAGCGTTTACAGGCACGAGTTTGTCTTCAAGGAATTCCAGTTTAAAGGTTTTCCATTTGATACGTTCCAGCTCGCTATCAAGTTCTGTACCGGTGGAGTGGAGCAGTGCCGTACCTTCAATATAGCCACCCTTGGCGGTATGGTCGATACCATTGTCAAGGTAGAAATCATAACCTGTGGTCAAATCCTCGGGGGTGTGATAGACATAGTCACCATTGACGGTGTAGCGCAGGCGGTTGACCGCGTGCATACAAGAGAGGCTGGTGGTACCACCGTCTGCATCCAAGCGAGTGTCGGTGGTGGTTTTTGCAAAGACTAAGTAAAAGTCGATGGAAATGGTGTTCCAACCTTCTTCCAATTCCACTTCAACGGGTGCTTGTAGCGCATCCTCAAAGAAAGAATTTACTCTGAAGTTTGTACCGCTGGCAGAAGTAAAGTCTACCACTTCGCTTGACTGATCTTCTTTGAGGCTCTTACCCATACGGGTGTTCGGGATGGTCAAAATCGGGCCTTTATCGGTTTGATTGATGGTGAGAAGCACTTGCCCCATCAAACCTTTTCTACCCGGATCATCGCCTGAGGCGTCAGAGTCCTTATCAGGACCGTAACGCAGGGTAAAGCCTGCTTCGGGGAAGGTCACGCTATCATACCAAATGGAGAAGCTCATGCGGTAGTATTGAGGCACAGCGTCTTGCCCTAAGTCTTGCATACCGTCTGCCTTTTTGGTGTTGTATTGGAAACCGGCGGTATGGTAAAGGTCGGTGTTGCCATACATATTTTCTCTATTCATTTGGAACACAACGGCGCCGTTTTCCGTGTAACCTTCAAAGTCGTCACGGAGATAGCCGTTGGTTTCAAGACCGGTCTCTGCATCTATGCTGGATGTAGCGGTGCCCCAGAAGGTGACGTCGCAACGACCTGCAGGAGGGGATACATAGTTGCCCCAACGCACAAAAGACAGTTGGCCATCATAGAAGAAGGTATCAGAGTTGTATTTCAGTGTGCCCGTGGGGCGGACAGCCTCGCGGTCAAACGTGTTGTAGAGGGGATCGTAGGGTTTGACTTCGGGATCTATGGATTTGTCATAGAGGTAACGCCAGTAATTCGCACGAGCCACGGAAAGCTCTACCTCTTGACCTGCAATGATAGCAATGTAACGGGTAACGTCTTGTTGCTCTGAGAGGGTGAGCGCGTCAATTTCGACTTCTGTGGTCGGCATACCCAAAGACAGAGTGAGTTGATGTTGGCTACCGTCGGTTTGACGAAGGATGGTATCTTGTGCTTTCAGCTCGCCGTTGACTTTGAGTGTCACAGCTTCGCCTGCAACAATCAGTTCCACATCATTATACATACCTGCGGTGAGATATGCACCCAAATCAAAGGTGATGTCGGTGGCGTCTACACCGAGTTTAGAATTTAATTTAAGGGAGAGCGCAGGATTGCCGTTTACGCGGAAGGAAACTTTGAAGGTTTCTGCCACATAATCGCCGGGTAAGTAAGCATTACCATTCTTTTTATAGAGACGCATATCAATAAATTGACCTGCTTCTTTTGCCGTAAATACAAATCCGTTCTCTTTTAGCGAGAGCGCAAATTTGCTATTTTCCGTAGTACCGGGTACTTGGAAGGAGGGGTTCGTGGTAGCCGCACCGGGAGCTGCGGGGAAACGCAGAGCATCGGCGCCGTTGATGAGTGTTGCCACCTCGCCCATATTGATGATGTCGGTCACTTGATAGTGAGATGCCCAGATAGACACAAACTCTTTGGTCACATTTTCTTGCAGCTCACTCAAATCGTCTACCACATCTTCGGGTTCCACACGGTAATTGTAAGTGCGGAAATAGATATTATCAATACCCCATCTGCTGGCTTCTGTGGGCAGGCCGTCTGTGCCTGTCATTTGCCATTTGAAGAAGGTATTGTCGTTGAGGAAGGACGCGTCGTCGGTAATGGAGGACATATATACGCAAGAAGCCTCATTGACCACGCCTGCCGTCATACCGTCAAATTCGATGGTATAATCATAGTAGCCAACTGTACCTTTTTGGGGGTAGAAGTTGATGGTAAAGGTAGTGAATTCGCCCAGTGCGATTTGACCAATCTTGGTATCGTATTCTTCCGCCACCTCTGTGCTGGAGCTACCGGGGTTGGTACGCAGATACACATTCCCCTCGGTATCAATCAGCATGAGATAGAACTGAGGTGTATTCTCCAAACTCACGATGAAATTGGCTTGGGGATTTTCCAGCATCACGTCAAAAGATACGGACACAAAGTCAAACGTATCCTTTGTATAGATAGCAGATTTCCCATCTTTTTCAAGGCGAGAAGACAATTTAGCGGTAGACACCATCAGGTTGGATTCTGCGCCATAAATTCTGTCTATGGTGACGTTTTTGTCAGGGTCATGATAGGTGGCGTCTTTGGCAGGGTCATAAGAAAAATAAAGACGGCCATCTGCTAATGTTTTCACAGCGTAAAAGCAGCTGTTAGCAGAAGTGATGTCGAATTTATAGGGGTAGTTGGGTTTTTTCTTCGTACCGCTGATGACATCAAACATATCCATGTAAACTTGGCTGGCATGGTATATGCTGTCCACAGCCGTACCTTTACCCGGCTCAATGTGGGTACGGGGGTGTTCTCCTCCGTCTGCGGTTTTCACTGTGGTGGTTTCAAAGTCAATCTTGTTTTCCACCTTAAGCTCGGATTTCGATTCCGAAACCACGCCATAAGATGCCAGTGCGGCATAGGAAGAGATGGCGAAGCCGGCGAGCATCACCAAAGCCATAGACAGCACTAACATCATTCGTGACATCTTTTTCATTTGCGTTCTCCTTAACATACAAATATTTGCGATTTTACCTTACGAGGGATCAAGCACTCTCGAGACAAGGGCTTTACGACGCACGAGAGAGCCAATTTTCCTATGCTATTATAATAACATATTTATAAATAATCTGTCAAGTTAATATCTTGCGCATTTCACGATTTGTTACACTTGAACAATCTTTTACATAGTGTTTTGAGCAGTTTACCAAATGAACATATGAAATGCAAATGATTTTATCTTGCTTTTTGCTTTTACACCTTGACTGTTGGACTTTTTGGGAGTATAATAGTGGCAACGTTCATCTCAAAAGGAGTGTCTCATGAACAAAATCAAAGATTTGTTTTGCCGTCCGTCTTTTGTGGCGAGATTGCTTTTATCTGTGCTTTTGGTGGGAGCGATTGTTTGCTTTTTCCTGCCATTTGCCGTCCTTGAACCCAATTCGGACGATTTATTTGTGCAAATTATGACCTTTATCATTAATTTGGCAGGAAAAAAGGCACCCACACCCCGCGGTCTTTCGGGTATCAATTTAATTTTCGCCTTTCTCTCCGACGAAACCATCAATGAAAATCTGGACATTGGCCCGCTCCCCGGCAACCTCTTTATTGCGATGGGGCTGCTCTCCGCTATTTTCGCGCTCGTGTTGCTTTGGCTATCTCGCAGACACGCCATTTTGAATGTGGTATCCGCCTCTTTGTCGGCGCTTTCTGCTTTGTCTCTGATTTTGTTTGGACCTTGCTTTCGCCCCTACTACACCGCCCTCACCGAAAACGGCGGTGAGCAATTCGGCACATGGCTCGAGGAAGGAAAACTGCTCATGACTGTACAACCCGCTCTCGTTGTGGCTGTTGTTTTGCTGTTTGTGGTGTTCATGGCAACCGTTGTATTGCTCCAACTGCTCAAATTTGACTATATTGCCCCCAAAAAAGGCGAACCAATGAAAATATCTCGCCACAAATAAACCACCAAAACACCTGCATTTTTGAACCAAATTTCAAAAAATAAAGAAAAACCCCCTCTGCTTTTTCGGGCAGAGGGGGTTGCTTATTTGTTTAGCATTGCCGGATTATTCCGTGCGGAGGGCTTCCACGGGGTCTTTTTTCGCTGCCACACGGCTGGGCACAAGCCCTGCGATGAGGGTGAGTCCCATACTGATGAAAATGAGTGCGAGTGCCGCCACGAAAGGCAAATCTGCTCCAATGGTAGATACGCCTGAAAGTGAACGGATAATGGCATTGATGGGAATCATAAGCAGCAAGGTTGCCACAATACCCATCAGCCCTGCCACAAATCCAACGATCATGGTTTCAGCATTGAACACGCGAGACACATCGCGTTTTGACGCACCAATCGCACGCAAAATACCAATTTCTTTTGTGCGCTCCAGCACGGAGATATAGGTGATAATACCAATCATAATGGATGACACCACAAGCGAAATCGCCACAAAGGCAACCAGCACATAGGTGATGATATTCAAAATCATGGAAATGGAAGAAAAGAGCACGCCGACATAGTCGGTATAGACGATTTTATCATCATCATTCTTTTTGGTGCCATTATATTTTTCGATTTGGTCGACAACGTATTGCTTTTGGTCGAAACTGACGGGATAGATATAAATGGCGGTAGGCTGTTCCTTGTTTGCCGCACCAATCGTCTCCAAATTCATTTCGTAGGTGTTTTCCGAAACCTGCCCATAACGCTCATCCCACAACTGTATCAATGTGGCTTGGTCTAACGCTTTAAGGGCTGCAGTATACGCCCCGGGCAAATCGCCATCCGAGATGGCGTCAATGTCAGCGCTCGCCTTTTCTACATCTTGCTCAAGCGTGGTCAGCAGTCCTGTTTGGGCAAAGATGGGGTCATCGCCAAATCCAAATCCGGTCGCCACCATCACATACATACCCGTGATGCTTTGCATGAGTTCCTGTTTTTCTGCAGCGGCAGAAGTATCATACATTCGACCAATCATCATCTCGACCAAAGCAGGGTTTTGCAGTTGCTCTTTTTCAAACATCATACCGCCTGATCCAGCCAGAAGGTCTCCCACTTGATCGGCATTGGCACCAAGCGCCAGTGCAAAGTACTTTATCAGCATTTTGTCGGCTGCCGTTTGCGCCATTTCCTGTTTTTGCTCGTCGGTATAGTCAGGATTGTTTTTCAGCATTTCCAGTTCCGCATTTTTTCTGGAAGCGTGCATATAGAGAATGGTTTGGGCCGCCTTTTGAGTACGAACTTGACTGAGTTGTGCGCTCAGCCACCCTTTCCACATCTCGCGGAGCTCTTCATGGCTTTGCCCTGCGGGTGTGAGAATTTGGGTGATTTGATTGACTTTGTCGGTGTCGCTTGGGCCACTACTTAAACCGGTACGGAAAGGCAAGCCTGTCAGCACGTCAAGGTGAGGATTTTGGAGTTGGGCTTTCACCACATCCATATTTTGCCCTTGCTCAATCAGATAATCGGTGAGAGCAGAGGTGTATCCTATCACGCCCGAAATAGAAGTAGCCGTTGCATCGGGTTTAGGTCTGATGATGCCGCTGATTTTCAAATTCACGGCATGGCTACCGGGCTGACCTGCACCGTTAATTAAGCCTTTCACAAAGTTCAGGTCTGTGGTTTTATCTACATAGTGTCCGGCGGCTTCGTCATACACAAAGAGATCCCCTGCCACAATCACGGTAAATTGCTCTTGCATGAGCTCTGCATAGGTGTATTCTTCTTCTTCAATCACAGGGTCGCCACCTGCCCAGATTTGCCCCCATTTTTCACTTAATTCATCTTGGTCTTTGATGCCGAGGGCGTAGAGGTAGAGGTCGTTGATTTGTGTGTTTGAGTCGGTGACGATGACCACTTCATTGTAGGCATCGGGCCATTCGCCTTCCAGCAAATCAAATTGTGCGGAAAGCAATTCGGGGTTGTCTAAAAGTTGAGAAAAGAGGGGCAAATCCATGGGCATTCCATTCATCAGATCTTCCAACATATAAGAGGGGTTGGCTTGCACGATTTTATCATTGCCCGCATCGTCCTTGGCAGTATGCCAAATGTAAGGTGTGACGCCGTATTGATACACAACGGTGGCAACATCGGGGTTTAAGATGTCGCATTCATCGCTTTCGAGATGTTTTTTGAAAGATACCAGGTCGTTCTTTTTCATACCGCCCAGCACCGCCTGAATCATTCGCAGTACCACGGGAGAGGAGTAAACGTAACCTTCTTTATGCTCATCGCGACCTTCGGCATCGCCCACAAGAGTAGCAAGGATTTCCGCGCTATCCATGGTAACAGCATCAATGGTGAGCGGGTAAGAAGAAAGCGCATCTTCTTCCACGCGGTCGATATAGAGCTGAATACCATTCGATAGTGCCAAAATCAGTGCAATGCCAATGATACCAATACTGCCCGCAAAACTGGTG
>JAGBWH010000110.1 GCA_017629925.1 Clostridia bacterium | reverse complement strand
TTTTATATTATATACAACTAAAAATATATTCACGCTTATATTGCTCTATTTTGCTTGACAGATATGGCAAGATGAACTATAATTGAGTTACATCATTCGCAAGGGGAGGCATTTATGCATTATTGGCTTATCATTTTGTATATATTGTTGGCACTGGTTGCTTTGTGCGTGGCATTTGGCATATATTTGGTCATTTCTTCCTTTACACGCCGCGAACATTATGAAGAAGACTTTGAAGGATATGTAAACCATTTCATAGCACATGGCAAGGAAGATATCGCACAGCGAATGTCAAGTGCCCGAAAAAAACTCATACAATTGCCGTCGGAAGACGTGTGGATCAAATCAAGAGATGGACTACATCTTCATGCGAAATTGATAGCACCCAAAGAGGACACAAACAAAACCATCATTTTGGTGCACGGATACCATTCTTATAGATGCAACGATTTTTCTGTGATTTGGGAGTATTACTACCAAAACAACTGGCGCATTTTGCTCGTTGACCAACGCACACATGGCGAAAGCGAAGGACGATTCATTTGCTTTGGCGTAAAAGAACGCTATGATATTTGTGGCTGGGTTGACTATATCAGAACGAGATTTGGGCAACAAAGCCTCGTTTGTTTGCATGGCATCTCTATGGGCAGTGCCACGGTCACGATGGCGCAATCGCTAAAAGAACTGGAAGGGAAGATTACGGCGGTGGTGGCTGACTGCGGTTTTGTCTCGCCCAAACAACAGTTTTCACACATGTTTTCCCGTATGCATTTACCCAAAATACCATTGTTTTATTTTGCTAATTTTATCACAAAACTATTTTGCGGTTATTGGTTCGGAGAGGTATCATGCAAGGAGGAATTGACCACCTCGAAAACGCCAATCCTTTTCATCCACGGAGAGCTTGACAACTTTGTTCCCACAGAATGCTCCAAAATTAACTACGAGGCTTGCAGCTCGCCGAAAACACTTTGGATTGTCAGCGGAGGCAGACACGGCGACGCTATTTACATAAACGAAACCGGGTATTTTGCTCATCTTGATCAATTATATGAGAGTGTTGGCGTCTCGTCTTTATCTTGTTAAAAAAAACAAAAAAGCGGCTTCTGCCGCTTTTTTTCTTGCTGTTTTGCTTTGAAATTTACAAGACGTATTATTTGTAAAGAGGTTTATATTCGCTTTCGGATTGCTGTTTTTTGGCATCTTTGTTTTTGCATAGATGATCGACCAATAATTTAGCGCCAAGCACAACTGCATAGATAATTGCATAAATAAAGATGAACACAAAAATCGTTCCGGGACGGACATTCGTAATTTTTCCTGCCACAATAAATACAAGACAAAAGCAGGCGCAAGACAAAATAAAATGCAAAACTTGCAACACAGATTTAGGTAATTGTTTGAGCAAAAAGAGCAAATTGCAAGATGCAAGCAAAAATGAAAATAGCAAAATAATCCAATATTGATCAAGCCGAATAGCAGGGTTGGTTAAGTTGTCTGTATGCTCCATATAAAAACAGAGTATCGTGGTTAAAATGGTACTGTATACACAGCACGAGGATATTGTGCGAATGGCGGCTTTCATAGAAAAATTCCTCTTTTCATGGGCATCTTTTGTTTTTTTGATGATAACAGCATCATATCACATTTTAGTGAGATAATCAAGTGGTAATCGCATTTTTCTGAAAAGTGGGCATTTTTTTTATTTTTTTCAAGGAAATTGCTTAAAATCGTTTGACAAAATTATTATTATATAGTATAATTTAGTGGTTAAATAGCAAATTTGAAGTGAGGTTTTACCATGATTCGTAAAGAAGCCCGAGAAGCGGTGTTTGTTGTGTTGTTTGGTGGGGAGTTTCATCCTGACTCTTCTGCTGTTAGTTTATGGCAAGAAGCGGTAGAGGATGGACGCTATCAGCAAGACGCTTATGCGCAAAACATCGCCAGACTTGTGGACGACCATTTTGACGTTATTCTTGACGCGGCTCAAAAATATGCAGTTGGCTGGAAATGGAACAGGCTTTCTGCTGTGTCTCGCACCATTTTGAAGATTGCCATTTGCGAAATGTTTTATATGCCTGACATCCCCTTGCTTGTTTCGCTCAACGAAGCCGTAGAACTCAGCAAAAAATATGATGATGAAAAGGCATATGGGTTTATCAATGGCGTGCTGAATGCTGCCATGGCGGATTCCCGCGCCGTAGAACAAAAATGAAACAAGGCTACTATTTGGGCATAGATACCAGCAACTATACCACCTCCGTTGCACTTGTAGATGCCGAAGGTCATGTGCTGGCAAACTGCAAGCAACTTTTGCCTGTGTCTGAGGGGGCGTGCGGACTACGCCAAAGCGATGCATTGTTCGCTCACACCAAAGCCTTGCCTGACATTTTGCGTTTGGCAGAGAAGGGCATGGTGGATGGTAAAGTTTTGGCGGTTGGTGTTTCCACTCGTCCAAGAGCCAAAGAAGGATCATACATGCCTTGCTTTTTGGCGGGCGTATCGGCGGCGGAAGCGGCTTCCGTGGCAGGTGGTGCGCCTTTGTTTCGTTTTTCTCATCAATGCGGTCACTTTATGGCCGCCATACATTCTACGGGTGCTAAACAGTTTCTCGATGGCAGAGAATTCTTGGCGTTTCATTTGTCGGGGGGCACTACCGAGATGCTCAAAGCCAAATTCACCGAAGATGGTTTTATATCTGACATTATTGGCGGAACGGCTGATATCAGCGTAGGGCAACTCATTGACCGCATTGGCGTCAAAATGGGACTTTCTTTTCCCGCAGGTGCAGCGCTTGAGCTTTTAGCTCAAAATAATACAGAAAAGTTGCCGAAAGCCAAAATTGTATCTAAAGATGGATTTGTTAACCTATCAGGGTTTGAAAATAAAATCACACAGCTTTATGAGACGACAAAGTCGCCCTCTTTTGTGGCGGCTTATACCTTGTATGTGGTAGGTGAAGCCATCTCTGCCATGCTCAATTCCGCACCGGACCATCTGCGAGAAGATGTGCTGTTTTCAGGTGGAGTGATGAGCTGTCGCTATCTAAAAGACAAAATGAACACTATGTGCAACGCCTTTTGCGCCGAACCTGTATTTTCTTCTGATAATGCAGTGGGCATTGCATTGCTTGCACGCCTGTTTCACCAAAAGGAGCAAACTTTTATATGAGTTATGTCAATGGCGATAATGGTGCTATTACCGTATCCGCCGTCAACCAATATATCAAAGCGATTTTCGACCAAAACGATATTTTGAGCGGTATTTGTGTGAGGGGGGAAATATCCAATCTCAAATACCATAGTTCGGGGCATCTCTATTTTTCACTCAAAGATGATGGCGGATTGCTTCGTGCCGTTATGTTTCGCTTTGCTGCCTCGCAAATGAAAATCAACTTACAAAACGGCATGAAAGTCCTGGCTTATGGCAGCATTTCTGTATTTGTCAGAGATGGGCAATACCAGTTATATGCAACGCATATCACGCCTGATGGCGTGGGGGCGTTATATCAAGCCTATGAGGAACTCAAAAATCGTTTGGCAGCAGAAGGTCTTTTTGACCAACAAAGAAAAAAGCCCATTCCAAGATATCCCGAAAAAATAGGCGTGATTACCTCTGCTACGGGGGCGGCTGTTCAAGATATTATGCAGATACTTGCACGCCGTTATCCACTCGCACACATCTATTTGCGTCCATCTGAGGTGCAAGGTGTCAATGCGCCACAAAGTTTAGTTTCTGCATTGCGCTTTTTTGAAAACGAGTTTCCCGTGGATGTCATTATCATTGGCAGAGGTGGCGGATCAATTGAAGATTTATGGGCGTTTAATGATGAAGTGCTGGCGTATAGTATAGCGTCCTGCACGACTCCCATCATTTCAGCCGTTGGACACGAAACGGATTTTACCATTTGCGATTTCGTCGCTGATCTCCGTGCGCCAACTCCGTCCGCCGCGGCAGAATTAGCCGTGCCTGATATTGAGGATTTGCGTGCTGGAGTTGAGAACATGAGGCAAAGATTGGTGTTTGCCACAAAGAAAAAACTCGTTTTATCCCGCCAAAACTTAATGCAAACGATTGCGAGAAGTGCTCTGCAAAGACCGGAGCAGCTTACAAGAGACAGAAGATTGTCTCTTGATCTATTTGAAACCCAAATGCAAAGGGCGTATCAAGATAGATTGACTTCATTGAAAACAAGCATTGATAAAATCGCCATCAAACTCACCGCCCTCCATCCAAAACAAATACTTCAGCGCGGTTTTTGTATGGTATCAAAAGATGGCAAGCCTATTTCTAAGGCAGAGCAACTTTCGCCTCAAGACAGCATTTCGCTTCATTTTAGTGACGGCTCGCTTTCTGCCACAATTTTTGACACCTCCACTTCGAATAAATGAGGAAATAACAAATGGAAAATTTGAAATACGAACAAGCAATAGAGAAATTGCAACAAATCACCGAAAAACTGGAATCAGGCGAGTTGACTTTAGAAGAATCTGTTTGTGCCTACGAAGAAGGCATGAAATTGGTTGCTTTTTGCAGAAAGCAACTTGATGAAGCAGAAAGCAAAGTCACGGTTTTATCCTCTGGTACGGAGAGTTAATATGACACTTTCACAATATATGAAACAAGTGGCAGAAGAAGTGGAGCAATGCATTCTTAGTCACCTTGAAAATGAGGATAAAGATATTGCGCGCACTTATGAAGCCATGCGATATAGCGTTTGTGCAGGCGGAAAGAGAATCAGACCTTTTTTGGTCGTCTCCATTTCGGATATGCTTTCGGGCGAGCATGAAAAAGCTGTACTTTTTGGTGCGGCGCTGGAGATGATTCATACCTACTCACTCATTCACGATGATTTGCCCTGCATGGATGATGATGATCTCAGGCGCGGGAGGCCCACCTGTCATAAGGTGTTTGGCGAGGCTATGGCTGTGCTCGCAGGCGATGGATTGCTCACAGAAGCATTTTCGCTTTTGTCCTCTTCTGATCTCTCGTTTTACGATAAAGCGCAAAGCATTGCGATACTATCGCAAGCCGCGGGAGCTAAGGGCATGATTGGCGGTCAAGCCATGGATATGCAGGCAGAAGCAGACGGCATTGGAAGTGTGGAGCAACTGATGAAACTCTGCCAAAAGAAAACGGGTGCTTTGATTGTTGCCGCAGCGAAACTTGGTTTGCTTTCTGCAGGTATAACCGATGTTGATATCGAGGGAGCCATTCTGACATATGCGGCAAATATTGGGCTCGCTTTTCAGATTGTGGACGATTATTTAGATGTGAACGCTACCACAGAAGAATTAGGCAAACCAATTGGTAGCGATGCTCAAAATGGGAAAACAACATTTATGACATATATGACAGAGCAAGAGGCAAAGGCAGAAGCTGAGGCACTCACGCTCAGCGCATGCCAAAGTATTTCTGCGATTCCTCATTGCGAGATGCTTTTGCAATTAGCCAACAATTTGCTACATAGAACAAAGTAAGGATGTGTTGAGGTATAAGTATCTATGGACATTTTTAAGAATTTTCCCCTATTGTCGGCTGTGGCGGGGTGGATGATAGCCGAACTTTTCAAGATGATCATCAATACCATTAAATCACGCTCTCTTAAATGCATCAACCTAAAAGCGTTGTTTGCTTCGGGCGGAATGCCCAGTTCGCATAGTGCCACCATGGCTGCGCTCACGACAAGTATTGGTTTATCTGAAAGTGCAGGACTTGCTTCTCCTTTGTTTGCTTTGAGTTGTGTGCTATCCTATGTCGTTATGTATGATGCCGCAGGTGTTAGACATGAGACAGGCAAGCAGGGAAAGGCGCTGAATAGGCTTTTGCAGGATGTGTTCAATAGTGATGTGGAATATGCAAATGAAGCCTTTAAGGAACTTGTAGGGCACACAAAAATGCAAGTATTTGTTGGGGGTGTGCTGGGGATCGCCGTTGGCTTTGCCATGCATTTTATTTGCTTATGAGACTGGACCTCTATTTATCTATAAACGGACT
>JAGBWH010000109.1 GCA_017629925.1 Clostridia bacterium | reverse complement strand
TCGCAGAAGACGGCACAGATTTCTGGGTATTTGGCTTTAAGACCGAAGGCCCCAGCGGTAAGGCTTACAACATCCGCACAGGCAGCCGTGCTGAAATTTTCTGCGGTCACGCCACGATTGCCACCGACGACGGCACGCCCTGCATTGAGTGCTTTGATGCCTCCGTGTTTGCATGGTTCCGTACCCGTGGCGGCGGCCCTCATCATCAATTTAAGGTTGCCGTTCGTGAAGTGCAAAACGGCTGCGAGCGCGTGCTTCATCCCCATCAGCTCCCTCCCTATGGCGTTGAATATTACTATATCCCCGGTTTTGTGGCTGTGCGTGATCCCAATGGGTCAAGCGACAAAATCCAATCCATCGACCCTTTTGCAGATTTCTTAAAAGAGAATTCTAACACAGAAACACCCAAAAAATAAACCCATCAGCCTGGATTTCACCGTGGCTGAAGCATGATTTCATTCCACTCACAAAAAAGAGAGAACATTTCGGATTTTTGCCCGATTTGTTCTCTCTTTTATTTGATTTTGCACAAAAATTAAACGGTGAGTTGCAAGTCCAGTCGAATATCGCGGATGTTTTTGTTTTGTTTGAGCGCTTGTGCGATATAGTAGCCTGCGTTTTCGCCCATCTGCGCGCAGTCCCCCGTCACGCGGTAGGACGCCATGGCTTCGCGAGAGCCTGAAATGCAACGACCTGCCACCACAATGCCTTCGTACCCTTTGGGAATGAGGGCGCGCATGGGCACATTGTAGGGCTGAACATCATAGCAATGTTGACCTTTGTTGGACTTGGTATGAAAGTCAACGTTAAACGTCACAATCGCCACGGCATCGTCGAATTTTGCGCCACTCAAAATATCGTCTAAACTCAAGCGATATTCGCCAATGATACGTCTGGATTCTCTGACGCCCAGCATACCAGCGGAAGAAATGAGCTCTAATTCGCTAAACTCCTCATCGTATTTTTTGAGGAAGGTGAAAGCGTCAATCAGTTGGCTACGGCCTTCTACGATGGCGGCGGTGATGTCTTTGGCAGAGAGGGGGTTGTATTCATACATATGGGTGAATTGCACCACGCCAAAATGAGAATTGGGCACGGGAATCATGACGGGCAAAACGAAAGGAATGGTTTTTCCGCCCTTTTGGTAGGCGGCATTGAGTTTTTCGTAAATCATCATGCCGTCTTTATATTTTTCGGGAATATTGCCCACAAGGAACATCAGCGTCATGGCTTGACATTCTTTATAGTCGCCATCCACACCAAGCTCGAAGGGACAGCCTGCACTTGCCGCTACATTGCCGTCACCTGTGCAGTCCACCACCATTTTCGCCACAGCCGCAAATCTGCCACCGATGTTTTCCGCCACGATACCGTAGACTCTATTCCCTTCTACCAAAGTGCGAGAAAAGGTCGTGTTATAGAGCACCTCTACATGGGCATCTGCCATTTTCTGTTCGAGAAAATACTTCATGAACTCATAGTTAAAGCTGATATTTCTAAATCCGCCGAACTGGTCTACGGCTTTGAGGTCGCTGACAAGTTCATGCACTACGCCGGATTTGTTTTCGTGGTCGAAAAAGGGATTCATAAATCCTGTTGTCCATGCACCGCCAAGGCAGTTGTGTTTTTCAATCAAAAGGGTTTTCATGCCTGATCTGCCAAGGGCGATTGCCGCACCGCATCCTGCAGGGCCGGCACCAACAACAATGGCGTCATATTCACCGATGACGGGCGTTGAGAGTGTTTCGTTGATGACCATTTTTTGTCTCCTTTTTTTGTTTTACTCGTTTAGTGTAGCACAATATGTAGATGATGTCAAGCATCGTATTTTCACTGACTATACTTAGAAACGGCAAGTTTACCAAAATCATAGCGAACTTATAGTGAAGATGACCATTGCACGATATGTGTTTATTTGTTATAATAATTGTATAAATATGCTGACTTGCACGCCGTGTGCTCATTTTTGAAGGGATATTTTTTATGGAAAATGCAATTTTAGCCGACCAAAAAATTTTTTAAGAGGTGATAAGGTATGACGGATTTTGAGTGGAACGAAGAAGAAAAAGACGAGGAGTTTGTGGGTGAGGAAACCGATGTGGC
>JAGBWH010000108.1 GCA_017629925.1 Clostridia bacterium | reverse complement strand
CCTCCTCTTCCTCCTCCTCTTCTTCCTCGTCAATGAAGGCAGTGAGTTTGAAGGTAATATCATTGACCAAAGTCACTTTGCCATCTTCCTCTAATTGTTTGAGGAGACTACGGGCTTCTTTATAGGAAATATGTAGTCGAATTTGGATTTCCGGTAAGGTGGCGGATTTGTTTTCCATAAGGAAATCCACAACGTGATTTGTGGTCGCCATATTCGTCTCCTTTCTTGTTTAATCCCAAGGATTTCTACGGGTTCTTACGCGCTGAAAACGGTATTCATATTTTTTATCAAGGGTGCTAATTTCTGACTTGTATTCTCTGTCGTCTTTGCTTTCTTCTTCCTTAAATTCAGGGCAACGGAAGTAGCGTTCCAGCCGTGACCACATGACGTATCCGCAGTTGGCTTCTGTGACGATACATTCCCCGGGATCCAAGTGAGAGAGCATGCTTTTTGGAATGAGGGGAATGGTTTCCATGCGGTAGTGCTCAATATCTGCACCAGAGCCTTCAAGGGCGGAGGTGGGGGAAATGCGGGTGTGCAGTCCACATTCTGTGGAGAACTCTTCCAAGGTTTTGGGGTTGTTGCTACCAAAGAATACGTGAACGTTGAGGTTATCTCGGATAATCTCTGCCACCGCTTGCCCATACACCGCATTGAGTTGCGCATAGGATTGGATAATCAGCACAAAGAAAATGTTTCTGCCCGCGCAGGCGGAGATAACGGTTTCAAAATTCGTCATGGCAGGGAAGTTGCCAAATTCGTCAAGCAGGAAATAGAAGGGAACGTCAAGTTTGCCGTTTTTTTGCTCTTGGGCGTGTTCGATGAGGCGGACGTATGCCTGTTGCACAAACAAACTAATGACTTGGTAATGGGCACGGTTTTCATCGCGATAGTCGATGAAGATGGCAACAGGGCCACCGGTCAGCGCCGTTTCCATGTCAAAAGAGTTGCAACGGGTGGTCATGCGCATGGCACAATCTCTGAATAGCGCAATTTTGGAGTTAAAGCTACTGGTAATGCAACGGCGGGTGTTGGGCGCATTTTCCAGCAAAACGTTTTTGACGAGCAAATAGGAACGAGATTCTTCGTTTCTGGAGGAAAAATAGCCGTAGTCTTCATAGCCGTCGGTGCCTTTATCACGAAAATGTCCCAAAATAGACAAAATGGTACTAAATGAGAAAGTTTCTTCTGTGATGGGGGTTTGCCCTTTGAGGCAAGTTTCGGGGCGGCTGTCCTCCAGCATTGCCCAAATGAAAGCTTTGAGCACGTCGCGCGCACAGTCTTCCCAATAGGGGTCGTCCATTTTATAAGTGGTGATGATCATTTGTGCCATGGCGTCAATTTTCTCGCCCACCTCTTCCACAAGCATGATGCCGTATTGCTCAACGTCGTGGTCCAGCTCGGTTTGGCTTTCGTAAATCTTTCCTTCGAATACATAGCGAAGCCCTTCGTTTGGCACATCCACGATATCCACTTTTTGGCTGATATCCATGGCTTCTTGGTATTTGCGGTAGATGGGGGTGAGGGGGTTCCAGTATTCGCTGTGATGAAAGTCACGGAAATTGAGCAAAAGCACGCGATAGCCCTCTTTTTCCAAGGTGGCGGCGGTAGAGCGATAGAGTTCTCCTTTGGGATCGGAGATAATCATGCTGCGCTTTTTCTGCTTTTTGGCGAAAGATAATACGGTAGGGATAACGAAAGAGGTCGTTTTGCCCAAACGGGTAGCGGCAATGACACCCACATGGTTTTCTTGCGGGGAGTATTGTTGCACCAACTCTCCATCACGGTAGTAGCAGGCTTTGAGCACACCGGGCACATCTGTTTCGCCCAATTTTGAAAAGGGGATGGCGGGAATGGGTTGCGCATCAATGGGATCTTGGTAGCGGACAAGCCGAGTATTCTCGTATCCGCTCAGCGAAATATCATGCATTTTCATTGTTTTGCACCTCCAAATCCAAGTCCGCTACTTTGGCGACTGCGATACGCCTTCAGCGCGGGAGTGTAGTGAGTCATGTCAAGTATCATTTGTTTGTTCTTTTCGCGGTGCTGGCAGACCATATCTTCAAGCACTTCGTTGAGAGTGTCAATGTCAAGCTCGCACATAGCGGTGAGCAGGTCGGGGGAGAGGGTGATGCCGTCCACGCGATACAGACAACTCTTTTCCTTTAAGAGATAGGCAATCGCCGCGGGCATTTCATCTTTTGAGACATTGCCAAGCTGCACCATTTGACAGAGATGAGACAGGGGGCGGGAATTGTGCTTGTTTGTGATGCAAATGGGGAGCACTCTTGTCAAATCCAAGGTGAGGGGAGGGGCTACCAAGTGGAAGTTTTCTCTCTTGCCGGCGGTGAGGAAGTCGGTGGCTTTATCCATAAAATCGGGGGTGATATCGCCTCTAAAATCAAGGAGAAGGATATTGTCTTTCTCTTCGTCAAGCCCACGGATAAAGCAATGGTTGCCGGTGGGTTCCATATCGCTGGGGGCGAGTTCTCCGATGTCAATGTAGGTCACGTGAAGTCCGGCATTGCCTGCCAGAATGGCGCCCAGATACATATCAGCCACAAAGGCGGAGTCTGTCACAAGGCAAAGGGGCTTATAGATAGACAGGGTGCGCAAATCCGCATTATGTAAAGGACGGCGAATGGCGAGCAGTTCTTTTTCTCGCATAAGAGGCAGATTTTCCAGCGCAGGCAAAGACACACTCTCCACCGTCAATGCTTTGGGACGGATAGGCAATTCTGCCGCTACTGCCACCGCTTCCTTTTGACCGGAAAGGAGCAATCTTTCTCTATCGGCAAAGGGGAGAATGGGGGAGGTGATCACGCGCAAATATTTGGAGGAATACGCCTCTCTGTGAATGGTGCCAACGCTGAATGCTTTTTCCAGCACCAACGCTTCGCGAAGGGGGGAGACGGGGCCTGTGGCGTAGGCTTTTTCTGCCAACTCTACCAGGCAAGCGAAGGGAGAGCCGTCAAGCGTGATGGCTTTCAGGCGAGAGAGGTGTGCATCTCGGTCAGAGGGGATAAAATAAAGGGCGGCAAGTACGCTTTCGGGATCGTTCCAACGAGCAGCGTGGGTGAGGTAGGCAGAGCCTGTCTCAAAGTTTTGCTCGGTGAAAATGCCTGCACATTGCAAAATACCCAAGGTGCGCATCGCCACAATGTTACCTGCACCCGCTTCCGCAAACAACTTTTTGCAAACACCCGTGACGGTGGCTTCTGCATCAGGCATCAGTTCTTTGCGGGCAATCACGGTGATGGCGCTACCCTTGACGGTGATCATTTCCCTGTCTTGCTCTTCCTCTTCGGAGAGGGGAATATTTTGCAGTTGGCTGTATTTTCTCAGACGCAGATATCTCAGATAATCTTTGTCGGTGCGAATGCTTGCCACAGACTCTTTTTCAGCTTTGGCGAATAGCCCTTTGCGGGAGGCGTTGGGAATAAAATACATATTCGCCAAGGTAGTAAACAACTGCTTTTTATCATACTTACCTTCCAGCAACATTGTCGAGACGGAAAAGTAGGTGGTAAAAAAGAGTTCGCATTGTCGATTTGTCATGGTGTTTTCTCCTTTTTTTGAAATTTCTTTTTATGGGCAAAACAAAAACCGTCCGTGTGCATGAACACAAACGAACGGTTTACAAAACGCCCAGAGCCTCATCGCAGAAAACGATCAGGTGGTTTTGGTCCATTCGGTGCCTTATAAAAGTGTCTTTTTGGTTTTTTTGCAGTAAAAAATGATATGTCAGCACGACTTGAACCTCCTTTCGTTTTGCTTGTTTTTTCTCACAAAGATGATTATAGCATCCTCGTTTTGTTTTGTCAAGAGGAAATTGCACTTTTTTGCAATATTTTTCAAAAAATGCAACATATTCCATAATTTGATTTTTGTTTTGCAGTTTTATACAAGAGAAAAAGAGGATTTCTATGCCCTGTGGCAAAAATGAAATCCTCTATTTTCCTATCTAAAATGAGTGTAGATCAAATGATTACCAAATCACGACTCTCTTGGAGGGGGCAATATACATTCCGTCTGTCTTTTTCACACCGAAGGTTTCATACCATTCGGGGAAGTTTCTGGGAGGCATATTGGCGCGCAGGTAAGCGGGGCCGTGCACGTCTACTCTCAGCAACAGCGCACGATATTCAGCGGTCGCCTTTTGGCACCATACTCTTGCCCAGTTAGAGAAGTATTCTTCAAAAGAAACGCCTTCGCTATGAGACATAATATCGAGTGTTACCGCCATACCGCCGTTGTCGGCAATGTTTTCGCTGACGGTAAATT
>JAGBWH010000107.1 GCA_017629925.1 Clostridia bacterium | reverse complement strand
GGGAGTGCCTACTGAAAAGTAAGCACTCCCTTTCATTATATATTTGTTTAATGCAGATAAAATACCAGCAAAACCACGATGCCGAGCACAATGCGATATACGCCAAAGGGCAGGAACGTATGTTTTTTGACATAAGCCATCAGCCCTTTGATAACGGCAAGAGATACCAAAAAAGATACCACACAGCCTAAGAGCAAAATGCCGACTTCCTCGGGCAACATTTTGTTTCCGCCCAAGACGAATTTCAGCACTTTGAGACCGCTATATCCCAGCATAGTGGGAATCGCCATAAAGAAAGAAAATTCTGCCGCCACACTTCTCGATGTACCCGTGAGCATACCACCAATCATAGTAGAGCCTGAGCGGGAAGTACCGGGGACGATGGAAAGCATTTGAAACGCACCAATGCCGATGGCTTGGCGATAAGTAATCTCGTCGGTGCTCTTTGATTTGGGGGCAATCACCATCCATTTTTCCAGTACCATAAAGATGATACCATATAAAATTAAGGCCGCGGCAATCACAGGCGGGGTGTTTGCATAGGTATCAAACCAATCGTCCAGCAAAAGTCCCACAATCCCCGAGGGAATAATGGCAACTACCACTTTAAGCCAAAGCTTCCAGGTGCTGTTTTTTTCCTCTTTGGTTTTGCTTTTAGCCAAGGGATTTAGACGATGAAAATAGAGCACGATCACCGCCATGATCGCCCCAAGCTGAATGACGATATTAAACATTTCTTTGAAGGCTTCGGAAGCTTTGAGCGCAAGCACTCGCTCCACTAAAATGATATGCCCCGTTGAACTAATAGGAAGCCATTCGGTGACACCTTCTACAATACCAAGAAGTATCGTTTTTAATGCTTCGATCCAAAATACCATAAAAGAAATCTCCCTCTTAAAAGTTAGGAAACTGTGATGTCAAGGACGGTATAGCCTTCTTCTGTGACAGCAGCTTTCAAAGTGTCCATGGTGACATTTTTGGCGCAAACTTTCGCCTCGCCTTCCTCCAGCGATACCATAACCTCGCTCACGCCTTCTACTGCCTCAAGTGCTTTCTTTACGTGCGCCACACAATGGCCACACATCATACCTTGAATTTTTATGGTAAACATCTCTTTTTTCTCCTCCATTATCATGTCATGTTGATTTTCTTGTATTTGATTTATATTTTGATTGATATGGGCTTTGGGTTTGATATGCACATATTTCAGTCGCAGGGCATTGAGCACCACAAACACGCTTGAAACAGACATTGCCGCCGCCCCGTAAATGGGTGTAATTTGCAGGCCAAACGGATGGAAAAATACGCCAGCCGCCACAGGAATGCACAATACATTATAAAAGAACGCCCAGAAAAGATTTTCTTTGATAACACGGATGACAGCACGGCTTAATTTCAAAGTAGAGACAACATCCTCTATATCATCGCCTACCAATACAATATCTGCACTTTCTATGGCAACATCTGTGCCTCTGCCAATGGCAATTCCCACATCCGCACGGGCAAGGGAAGGCGCGTCATTGATGCCATCTCCTACCATTGCCACCACTTTACCGCTTGTTTGGGCATGGGCGATGAATTGCTCCTTGTCCTCGGGCAATAGCTCGGCATGAAAAGCGTTGAGTGGCAAGTCCTCTGCGATGTGCGTAGCGGTGGCATGGTTGTCACCTGTGAGCATAACCGTTTCAATTCCCATCGCACAAAGATGAGATAGGGCGTCTTTTGTGGTGTCCTTTAGCGTATCGGCAATGCCAAACACCGCCAAAAGCACATGGCTGTCTGCTAAGTAGACGACCGTTTTTCCTTGGCTTGTGAGTGTTTTGACCACATCCTCACAGGGCAGAATATCCACTCCTTGGGCGGTGACGAAAGATGCATTTCCGCAATAGTAGGACATCTCACTTTCATCTTTGCCAGAAATGCCTTTTCCGGGAATGTCAATCAGGCTGTGCATCGGGCAGGGAAGGGCATCTTGGCTTTCAGCATAGTTTGAAATCGCGCGTGCCAATGGGTGAGCACTGCCTACTTCCAAACCACCAGCCAAAGCCAACACCTTATCTTTGCTTCCATTTATTATATAAAAATCGGTCACATGGGGTTTGCCCACGGTGAGCGTACCTGTTTTGTCAAAGACGACCATGTTTACCTTATGAGCCGTCTCAAGCGCTTCACCTGATTTGATGAGAAGTCCGTGTTCCGCCCCTTTGCCAACTCCGACCATAATGGCAACGGGAGTCGCCAGCCCCAAAGCGCAAGGGCAAGCAATCACAAGGATGCTAATGCCACAAGTCAAGGCAAATTCAAACGTAGCACCGCAGACCAGCCAAATGATAAACGTCAAAAGCGAAATGCCCATCACGCAAGGCACAAACACGCCCGCAACCCGATCCGCCAGTTTGGCGATAGGGGCTTTTGTGGCGGATGCCGCCTCCACTAATGCGAGCATTTTGGAAAAAGAGGTGTCCTCGCCAATCTTTTCAGCCTTCACGCGAAGCGCGCCCGTCAAATTGATGGAGGAACTAATCACCTTGTCTCCCACTCCTTTTGATTGAGGCATGCTTTCTCCTGTCATTGCCGATTGGTCTAATGTGGACTCACCTTCCACCACCACACCATCCACAGGCACTTTCATACCCGCTTTGACCAAAACAACTTCGCCTACATTGACCATATTTGCGGGGATTTGTAGCACTTGTCCGTCTCGCTCCACCCATGCCACATCAGGGGCATAAGAGAGGAGTTTTTCGAGTGCTGAAGTGGTTTTTCGTTTGCTTTTGGCTTCCAGCCATTTGCCCAAAGTGATCAGCACACAGATCATGGCAGCCGATTCAAAATAAAGCGACATACGATAATGCCCCGCCATTTCAAAGTCGCCTTTGAGGATAAAATGGGCAATTCTATACAGCACAAATCCGCCATACAGAACGGAAGCAGAAGCACCGAGCGCCACCAGAGAATCCATGTTAGGAGACAGTGAACATAAATTCTTAAATCCGCGAATGAAGAACACGCGATTCAGGTAAAGAACAGGCAGAGTAAGTATCATTTGAAGGCAAGCGTAGTAGAAAGTATGGCGGTCTCCCAAAAGAAAATCGGGCAAGGGAGCTCCGATCATGCCTCCCATTGTCAGATACATCAGCGGCACTAAAAAGCAGAGAGAAAGCCATAATCTCTTTTGGAGTAATGCGACCTCGCCTTGCCCATCTTGTTTTTCTGCCTTATTATAACTATCGGAATTATCAGGTTTTTCAATGCCGTAACCAGAGTTAGTCACAGCCTCTATCACTTCGTTTGTTTTATCTTCTTCGAGGAATAGAAGTGAAAGTGTCCCCGTTAAAAGGTTGACAGAAACATCCGAGACACCCGCCACTTTTTTCACTGCTTTTTCTACTCTGGCAGAGCAAGCTGCACAGGTCATACCGGTCACTTTGAAAGTTGTTTTTTTCATTGTATATGCAAAATTGCCCTTTCTGATGTTGGGTTTTTGTTTTTTTGTGGACAAAAATATTTAAGTTGTCTCTTTTTGGGAAACACTAATTGACATGGGCTGCATCTTATGCTATACTAAAATAAAGAAAAAGTAAGGATGCCACTCATGAAAATATACTTTAATCCCGACAAAGAGATGCGCGATAAAATTCGCGCTGGACTTCAAAAAAAGGAAGGGTATTGCCCCTGCCGATTGGCGAAAACAGAAGAAAACTTCTGTATGTGCGAGGAATTCAGAGCGCAAATTGCAGATCCCGATTTTGAAGGGTTTTGCCATTGCAGACTCTACTATAAAGAAAAATAAAAGAGGTAATATGAAATGCTTGAACTAACTCTTGAAAATTTTGAAACAACCATTACCACCTCCGACAAACCCGTGGTGGTTGACTTGTGGGCAGCTTGGTGCGGTCCT
>JAGBWH010000106.1 GCA_017629925.1 Clostridia bacterium | reverse complement strand
GAAATTGCCTTTGCGGACTTGGTCGATGATATGGAATTGGCATGGGATATGATTCAAGCTATTATCGGTCATGTGATGAAAAATTGTCGTGCAGAACTTGAATTTTTCAACAGTTTTGTGGACAAGACCTTAATTCAGCGTCTCAATGAATTGGCAAATAGTGAATATGCCCGCGTGACCTACACAGAAGCCGTTGAACTGCTCCAAAAGAGTGGTAAAGAATTCAAATTCCCCGTTTACTGGGGATGCGATCTGCAAACGGAGCATGAGCGTTATCTCACAGAGGAAATCTATCGTCGCCCTGTGTTTGTCACCGACTATCCGAAAGAAATCAAGGCGTTCTATATGCGTCTAAACGACGACGGCAAAACCGTTGCCGCTATGGATATGTTGGTACCTGGTGTGGGTGAAATCATTGGCGGTAGCCAACGTGAAGAACGCTTGGACGTGCTAACTGCTCGTATGCATGAAGTGGGGCTTAATCCCGAAGATTATGACTGGTATCTCAATCTGCGCCGCTATGGTGGCACCAAACACGCTGGTTTTGGTTTAGGATTTGAGCGTATCATCATGTATATCACCGGTGTGGCAAACATCCGTGACGTGCTGCCTTTCCCCCGCACAGTCGGCACAGCAGAGTATTGATCCCCCGTCCTGCCTTACAGGCATGACATCTTATGTATCAAAAACGTCTCTCTCATTTTGATGAGACATGACATCATCATAATCAAAAAAAGGTTGTTTAGTGCGCCTTCAAAAGCGTACATAGACAACCTTTTTTATATTTTATTAGCATATAGAATGAAGGGGGTGCATAGGATGAAACAGATTAGAGCTCTTCCTTCATTTGCGCTAAGCAAACACGGCAAATTTGCTTGTCGCGAAATGTCAAAAGATTTTCGGTACTGCTACACATAATGCAGGATCTGGCATATTTGGTGATCACGATTCTATCGCCTTCCAGACTCGCTTCCAGCAAATCTCCTTCTGCGATTTGTAAATGACGGCGCATTTCTTTGGGAATGACAAAACGGCCTAAATGGTCGATAGAACGAACGATACCTGTTGCAATTTTCATGGGGATACTCCTTATTTGTACATCATAGTAGGATAATAAATTCCTTTATTTACCAATTATTATAGCACGAGCATCGCATTTTGTCAAGTATTTGAGAAATTGTTTTTATTTTGTCGAATGTCATATACTGATGTGCCTACTTTATTAAAATAGCCATTGACCGGTCATGAAACTGCTGGATAAACTATACGCCATCTTTCCTCTCCGCCTTCGAGAGAGCATCAAGCACATGGCAAAAGGATATTTTCATTTTGAGGATAAACTCTCGGAAATTCGTCTTAGATGTGAAAGAGCCGCCTCTCTTACCGTGGAAGGTCGCAACCTTATACTTCCTCTCGCACTCGATGAAGCAGAGCTTGAGAGCATTTTAAGCGCCAGTTGCGAGCGCTCTGTCTACGCCCATAGAGAAACACTGAGGGAGGGCTATGTGACCTTTCATGGCTGTCGTGTAGGGGTAGCAGGAAGGGCGGTTATGGAAGAGGGGATAGTGGTTGGCATTGACCGTATCTCATCTTTGGTGTTTCGTGTGCCTCATCATATCGAGGGATGCGCCAGCGAAGCGGTATCGGCTTGGAAGGCAATGGGGGGCGAGGAAGGACTTTTGGTTTATTCAGCGCCTGGTGTGGGTAAAACAACCTTGCTTCGTGATATGGCTTTGCAACTTTCTTCGGGCGTTCATGCCAAAAGAGTGGCTATGGTGGATTGCAGGGGAGAACTATCAACAGATGCGTTTGGTGCGCATTGCCTGCTGGATATACTCTCAGGTTATCCCAAAGCGGAAGGCATTGAAATCGCCACAAGAACACTCTCTCCTGAAGTGGTGATATGCGATGAAATAGGCGGTTTTGATGAGGCGGAATCTATTTTATCTGTTCAGCATTGCGGTGTGCCGCTGATTGCCTCTGCGCACGGGGCAAGCATAGAGGCGCTCATGCGACGCTCGTCTATTCGAATGCTGATAGAATGTGGTATTTTTGGCGCATTTCTTGGCATCAAAAGAACAGCAGGACACTACACATATACAATACACTACAAAAACGACTTGCCCATATTCACACAGTAAAGCCTAAGCTATGAGGGAATCGGTATGCTGATTTAAACCTTCGGGATCATTTTGCTACTGTCGAGCACTTTGTATGTTTGCCTGACATTTACACTTTTTGAAAGGCGCAGGGTAAGCCAATGCGAAGGATTTTTGCTGCTTATGCGCCATATCAAAGCGCAAATCTCCTGTTTTCACACACCACTTTCCAGAATATGGACCTCCTTTTCATCTGAAGAGCTCGAAAGATGCGGTTTTTTAGGCATGTTACGTCAAACAGAGGATTTTCAAAAGGCATTAGGGGCAGTAAAAGGGAAAATATGGCTCTCCGCCGAAGAGTTAGGGTTGCTTCATGCCTTCGCAGGCGAACTGGGGCGCAGTTATGTAGAGGAGCAAATATCTTGCTGTGATTATTATATAGGGCAGTTGGAGCAAGCCTATTTAGAGCGCAGGCAAGAGCAACCAAAACGCTCAAAACTCTATCGCTCATTGTTCATCACAGGCGGACTTGCGCTCGTGATTTTATTGTTATAATCGCAAAAAAACGCAAAACCCCCCTGTTTTTTGACGAAATAAAGGGGGACAAACATAGGCAAAGGAGAAACATGATGGATGTCAGTTTGGTGCTAAAAGTGGCAGGGGTGGGGATGCTTGTCACCATAACATCCCAAATACTTGGCAAAGCAGGACGAGATGAACAAGCTATGCTGGTGTCCGTGGCAGGTATGATTTTAGTGCTACTCATGCTCATAGAAGAAATTGGTGCATTGATTGAGCAAGTCAGGGGAGTGTTTGGGTTCTGATGTCACTATTGCAAGTGATTGGTGTGGCGGTGGTGGTGGGTATGGCATCACTTTTGCTCAAATCAAGTAAAAGTCAATTTCCCGTGTTGCTATCGGCTGTGGGGGGAGTATTGCTTTTGGCATGGTTTTTGTCGCGCATCTCTCCGGCACTTGAACTCTTTTATGGGTATCTTTCAACCTATGAGTTAGAAGAGAAAGGGGGGCTGATGATGAAAGCGTTAGCGGTGGGGTATCTCACCCAAATCGGGAGCGAAACCTGCAAAGACTTGGGGGCAGATAGTATGGCTGCAAAGGTGGAACTTTGTGGCAAGGCAGAATTGATGATACTCAGCCTGCCTGTGCTAATCGAACTGCTTGACGTCTCTTTTTCTTTAGTGCAATCCACATAATATGTTAATGAAAGTTTACAAACAAAGAAAAAAATCCATTAACCCCCCTGTTTTTTTGAGAAAATGTGGGTTAGTTATCTGTTTCTCTCTTTTACTTGTCGCCTGTTTTTCCTTGGTTGCTCATGCCGAGGAGGAGTTTGGAGAAGTCTCTGATTGGCTTGAGCGTCTGCAAGAGATATTGCCTGATGCTCTAAGAGAAGACGTATCCCTTAGCGACATGGAAGATGCCACAAACCTTGTGGGCATTCCGTATCTTGTCTCATTGATATATGACAGTTTAATGGGCCGTGCCCCTCATTTTTTTGGTCTTTTCGCTTCTCTTGCGGGGTTAGCATTGCTCGGAGGGATTGGGGCTATCTTGTGCGATGGGCTTACCATTGAAGGCGCTAAAAAGTCGGTGCAGGTAACGGTATCCGTTGGCTTGGCACTCACAGTTTATCACTGTGTAGAAGGCGCACTGTCTCGCGGTTTTTCTGCGGTAGAGGACATGACGGCGTTCACGAGTGCATTAGTCCCGATCATGGGGAGTGTTTATGTGGCAGGAGGGAACTATACCACCGCCGCCACGCAAGCCGGAGGTATGGCACTCATGATGTCACAAATCAGCAATTTGTTTCAATGGTTGCTCATGCCCCTCCTTTCTGCTTGTTTTGCGTTCGCTTTGCTTGGTGCGCTCGGCACAGGCGTTGATACCAGTAGTTTGGCAAAAAGCATGAAGCAGATATTTTTGACGGTAACAGGGCTTATGGCAACGATATTTTCAGCATCCATGGCGCTGCAGACCACACTTTCCGCCTCTGCTGATGGCGTGGCTATGAAAACCGCCAAATATGCATTAGGGCAAATGATCCCGTCCGTGGGGAGTACCGTCAGCGGTACGTTGTCCACTATGGCGGCATCACTTGGACTTGTGAAAAGCAGTATTGGCGTGGGAAGTGTGGGGATTTTGCTCACCATGCTCATTCCCCCTTTGGCTGAACTGTTTTTGTATCAGCTATCGCTCTCGCTGGCAGGTGCATTTTCGGGGCTTTTGGGTTTTAGAGAGGGGGAAAGGTTGTTTTTGGCGTTTAAGGGCATTTTTGATATGGCGCTCGGAATGGTGAGCATGACGGCGGTGATGCTGCTACTCTCTGTTGGTGTGTTTATGAAAACTACCTTAGCCGTCGGATAGGAGGGGGGATGACATTCCATCTTTCGACTATGGTCGTGGCAATGGGGATTGTGGCGTTGGCATCGTTGCTCTCCCCCGACGGAAAGCAAAAGCGGTGGGTGAACTTTGTGTTTGGTCTTGTGGCATTTTCCGTGATATCTATTCCTATTTTATCATTCAAATATGAGGAATTTGAAGCAAACCCCCCGTCTTTTTCCACTTCTTATCAGGTAGAAGGCTCTCCTTTTGATTATGTGTTGTCTTTTGGAGAAGAGGAATTAAAAAAGCAATTATGCACCACCTTTTCTCTGCTCGAAGAAGAGGTAGACTTGGCATTGACGGTAGAGGAAGGAAAAGCGCCACAGGCAAGCGTCACACTTGGTGACACCACAAAAGGGGAAGGCATTTTGCTTTATTTACAACAATTGCTTGGAAAAGAATGGGAGGTAAAGGTGATTGGAAGATGAACGTATCATGGCGAAGTTTTTTGCCTCTCTTCGTCGAAAATGGCTTCTTATTTTGCTGGCAGTTTTGGGGATAGCCCTTGTGATTTGGGGCTCAAATCTGTCAAGCGAGGGAAAATACAGTCAATCTCAAAACACAAAAAACGCAGACACGGCAGAAGCCTATCGCAAACAACTTGAATCGGAAATTGCCACCATGTGTCAAGAAATTCGTGGCGTGGGTAAGGTCAAAGTGATGATCACCCTCACAGACGGCGAGCAATACGATTATAGCGGTGGCAAGGTGGTCGCCACGAAAATGCCTCGTGTATGCGGTGTGGCAATCATTTGTGAAGGAGGTGAAAACGAGCGTATAAAGGCAGAGATTACGCAAATGGTGTCTGCATTGCTGGAAGTGGGCACACATCGTATTTATGTGGGCAAAAGTAAATGACGTAAAGTGGAATGAACAGCGCATGGCTTGCATATAGTAGAGCGAAACAAAAAATATTGCGGAGGGCAACATGAAAAACATTTTTAAAAGCAAATTCTTTTCCCGAGTGGGACGGCGCAACTTAGTGATCATCTCTATTGTATTACTGCTTGGTTTGGCGGTGTTTGTGAACTACCGGTGGTTTTACGATCCCACAAAAGATATTGGTTATGGGGAAAACAACATGAACCAAGGTCAGTCAGCTGGTCAACAAAATCAAGATAACAACACCCCCACAGACTACTTTGCATCTGCGGATGTGAGCAGAAAGTCAGCCAGAGACGAGGCGCTTGAGGTATTGCAAAATGCCGTTGATAATCCCACCTCTGACACCGATGTGGCAGGGGCGTTGGCGCAAATTGCGCGCATCGCAGAGGATATTGAAAACGAAGCCAACATTGAAACGCTCATTCTCGCCAAAGGGTTTGAAAAGTGCATTGCCGTCATCAGCGGTGATAGTGCCTCGGTGGTTGTGAGTTGTGAAGAGGGGGGCTTGCTTCCCACCCAAGTGGCGCAAATTTCCACTATCGTCTATGAGCAAGCAGGAATTTTACCCGACCGTGTAACAATTATCGAAAAATGAAAATCTCAGATTAGATTGACTTTTTCTGCGATGCTATGTATAATGGGATAGTAGCCTAAATAAAGAAAGAAGGACAGATATATGGGAAAATTGCGCGTCGGCGTCATCGGTGCCACAGGCATGGTGGGGCAACGATTTATCACTTTGCTATGTGAGCATCCCTTTTTCACCGTCACCGCATTGGCGGCAGGTCAACGCTCTGCGGGAAAAACCTATCAAGAGGCGGTACAGGGAAGATGGCAAATGACCGAGCCCATTCCCGATTATGCAAAAAACATGACGGTATTTGATGCCACCTTGGACATCGATTTGGTGGCAGATGCGGTTGACTTTGTCTTTTGCGCGGTGAATTTGCCCAAAGCACAAGTCAAAGAACTCGAAGAAGCCTATGCCAAAAAGGAAGTGCCTGTGATTTCCAACAATAGTGCCCATAGAGGCACCCCTGACGTGCCGATGGTGATACCGGAAATCAACGCACATCATCTGGGTATCATCGCTCAGCAAAAACAGCGCTTAGGCACCGAGCGTGGCTTTATTGCCGTCAAACCCAACTGTTCTATTCAAAGCTATGTACCTGCGCTCACTCCGCTTCTTTTCTGCGGCATTGAGTCTGTGGCGGTGACCACCTATCAAGCCATCAGCGGTGCGGGCAAAACATTTGAAAGTATGCCTGAGATTATCGATAATATCATTCCTTTCATTTCAGGCGAAGAAGAAAAGAGCGAGCAAGAGCCGATGAAAATCTGGGGAAGTGTGGGCGAGCATGGCATTATCCCTGCCACCTCCCCCGT
>JAGBWH010000105.1 GCA_017629925.1 Clostridia bacterium | reverse complement strand
GGCGCAGTTATAAATGCAAATGTTTGCGCTTGGCCATCCGGGTTGTTGCTTGCCAATAAGACCGCCTGCGACAAGCGTTGGGGCGGCGGCTTTGGCTACGATATCGCCATAATTGGCGCAATTTGCCATTTCCAGAGTACTATTCGCTGAGGCATCACCAACAATGCCAGCCAAAGTATAAGAGTTTGAAGCGTTGGCAGAAAGAGTGCCGAAATTATAGCAATTTTCAACGGTGAGGGGAGATTTTCCGCTGACCGTTGCACAAATACCGCCGGCGACACCTTGGGCATTGGCATATAAAGTACCATAATTTACGCAGTTTTGTATGATTATATCACTCCTGACATCTGTTGAGGTGTTTGGAATTCTATAGGCATTGTTTGCATTGGCCAAAATACCACCAACTGACTTATAACAACCACTTTGAATGGAACCTCTAAATGTGCAGTCGCTGATAAGCACACCCGGGTTGTCTGTGGTATAATTGGCGGTATGAAGAATACCACTGGCACCGTCCCATTGAGAGTTAACAAGATCCGCATTGGTGTGACAATTGGTAATCGAAACAGACTTCACGCTATGAATGTAGCTTTGCATAATTCCACCGATACCGGAATAATTGAGATTACCATTAATCTTGCCTTGATAGGTACAACCATCAATGACAATCGTACTACCTACTGCATTGCCGTATCCCAAAATGCCGCCACAAGTGCCTTTGCTCAGGATAAAGGCATTCGTAACACTGCAATTGCGAATGGTGATATCCCCTGTGGCTATGCTCAAAAGTGCGGAGGATTGTGCACCCGTCGTCATATACAGGGTATCCATATTCAAATTCTCAATCACACCTTTGCCCCAACCAAACAAGCCTGAATTAGCAAGTTGGGTATTCCTGTAATAGCCGAAGATGGTCTTGCCGTTGCCATCAAAATGCCCGTAAAAGGGGGCGGTTTCCGTGCCGATGAAGGGGACGTTATCGGCTGTGGCAATTTTGCTTGGATTTGTGCCAAAAACCCATTGAGTAAAACTTTCATTGACAACAATATCATGTGTCAAAGCAAAATGCTGCATTGCGCCATCTGCGGGAGTGTTGCCCTCGTTGACATAATTGGCAAAGTATTGCAGTTGAGCGAGGGTGGCGATTTGATAAGGATTTTCGGCTGTGCCATCACCGCCTTGGAAGCCATCGGTCACGGCCTCCCCTGTAAATTCGTTTGGAGTATTGGGCGCGGAGTCAGCGGCAGGTGTTGCACCTGACACTTCTTCTGCGTGTACGGGAGTTAGCATGGGACAGAGCACTAATACAAATGAGAGTATCAAAACCATGCTAAGCCATTTTTTTGCATTCATTTTCGTAGTCTCCTTTTTAAGAATCATAAAAAGCATTGCACATCAAAGTGACGTGCTAAAATGTAAAACTTTCTACAAATATATTATATAAATAATTCATCTTAAAGTAAAGAGACACAATCCACAATATTTGACCTGAGCCTTTGGATATAATACACAGGAAAAACGCGCCCGTCAATCGCTTTTTTGCCTATTTTGTCGGTAAAGTATTTGCCTTGCAGAAAAAAATGCGCCGACAGGCGCAATTCATGCAACCGCGAGGTTGCAATTCATGCCGTGGGCAATTCATGAAATCTATGATTTCAATTCATGCGCCGAAGGCGCAAAAAGAGCAAGGATAAAAGGACAAAAAACCTTCTATTCTTGCTCTATTTGTTATGATAAATGAATTGATGCTAACGCATCATGAATTGGACTGGCCATGATTTCTCGTCGGCGTGCCGCCTCCTCCATGAATTGAATGGCAACCAATGTGCCTTGGGGCACAATTCATGCCGCAGGCAATTCATGAAATCTATGATTTCAATTCATGCAGCCGTAAGGTTGCAATTCATTGCGTGTTCTCCCTCGGAGAACACGCTTATTCCGGCAACCGAGAAACAGTTTTGAAGCCGTCAATCTCTCCTTTGCACATAGCGGTATAAATACGATGCTTGATGCCGGGAAATTGCTTTTCAAGTGTGATCAGTAATTCTGTCATCGTTTCGCGTTCTGTGTGTTTATCTTCGGGGCAGGGGGAAGTTAGAATAGGTAGGTCAGCGTGGCTCACAAAATAGCGAATATCTTTTTCCTTGGCGTAAAGCAAAGGGCGAATGACATATAGGTCGCTGACAGATAGATAAGTGACGGGAGAGAAGCATCCCAGCCTGCCTTCGTGGAATAAATTGAGCATAAAAGTGACCACCGCATCGTCAAAATGATGACCAAGCGCAACGGACTGGCATCCAAACTCTTTGGCGGCGGCATTCAGCGCGCCTCGTCTCATTTTCGAGCAGAGCGAGCAAGGGTTGGGTTCTTTTCGAATATCGAAAATCACTTTGGCAATGTCAGTTTTCACCACGTGATAAGGCACGTCGAGCGCTTCACAATATTTGGCTATCGCAGAAAAATCTGCCCCCTCAAAGCCCATATCTATGGTAATGGCGCATAGTTCATACGGGATGGGATAAAATCGTCTCATAGCAGCTAAAGCCGCGAGCAAGGTCAGCGAGTCTTTACCACCAGAGATCCCCACCGCAATCTTGTCGCCTGGCTTGATCATATCGTAGTCCACCAGAGCACGGCGGGCAAAACTTAAAATGCGTTGCAGTTCTTTCATGCACCATACCTATCATTCTTTCATATGCTATTTTTGAATTCATTTCATGGAAAGGATATTACCATGGCTATACGTATTTACATCGATCAAGGCCACAATCCCGTCAATCCCAATGCAGGTGCAGAAGGAAACGGATATCGTGAACAAGACTTGGTCTATACCATAGGCACATTACTATATGAGCGGCTGGAAGCCGACTCTGATTTTGAGGCCCGACTTTCGCGCCCGACTCCCACCACTCAAATTGGCGTCTCTAACGCCACGAGTTTGCGTGTGAGAGTAGAGCAAGCCAACGCGTGGGGCGCAGATTTGTTTTTAAGCCTGCATACCAACGCTTCCTCTAACAGCACCGCAACAGGCGTTGAAGGGCTCGTCTTTCGATTGGGCTCCACAGCGGCGGATATTGCAGACGATTTGGTCAAAGGTGTAGTCAGAGCCACAGGGCTTCGCAATCGCGGTGTGAAAGCTCGCCCGGGCATCTATGTGCTAAAACGCACCACCATGCCTGCCGTACTCATGGAACTTGGTTTTATTACCAATCCCCGGGATGCTGCACTCATGGCAAATAGCCCTAATCTATTTGCTGATGGTTTATATAATGGTCTGCGCGCGTATTACGGGGTATAGGTGAGGTGAAGTTCATCGCATTGCAAAAATGCTTCTGCCTCGGAGACGCTATCGGCCAAAAAGACATAGGATGCGCCACATTCCGTGCAATACACACGAACCCCATCTTCGCTGATATCAAGCTCATAAGGCCCGCTTTTGCAAGGGCAATGAATATGCCCCTCCGCTTCCAGCTCTTTGACAACAAAACGCAAAATGTCATAGATTTGCGCATCGGGCAAAAACGGAGATTGGAGGGTTTCCTCGTCTTCCTCCGCCCCAAGTTGTGCAAAGAGTTGCATCAGTTCTTCCTCGGATTTTTTTAGGGCTTGGTCAATGTTTTCTTTTGTGCCCATAAAGCAAATATCCATATTGGTGTAAGGGCAAGCCAAGAGAAATTGGTCACGACCAAAAAATAAACTTTGCGAGACGGTATAGTTATGCTCTTGCTGACAAAACAGACACGGCACCGTCATTCTGACTTTTTTATCACGGGTAAATTGCATACCCAAACTGCTCTCTCCACATTGGCATTTCAGCCTAAGCAGATTTTGGCTCACCGAAAAAGGGGTGACCAATCCAAAAATCGCATACCCACAGGAAGGGCAACGATAGGCAACTTGCGTGTGTTTTCCTTGTAATACCATTTTGTTTACAACTCCTTTTTGGCTGTCGCAAAAAGAGTGGTGTGTCACTGTTTAGGGCAGTACACACCACCTATTGCGGTGACTTTAGGCACCAAAGAGTGCGCTTTTTGCAACCTGATCTGCCACCTCTTGACCTTTGAGCTGAGCCAGCAAGGCAAAGCCAAATTCGGCTGCGGCGCCCATGCCCACAGCGGTGGTGATTTGTCCGTCGGTGACCACGCGTTCCGTGGAGGGGATGTGCCCTTTTAGTTCATTTTCAAAACCGGGATAGCAGACAGCTTTGACGCCACCAAGCAACCCACGTCTGCCCAGCACCAACGGTGCGGCACAAATGGCGGCTAACTTGGTGTCATGTGAGCGGTTTTCGAGCCAATGACTCACCACAGCGGAACTGTCAAGATTGAGAGAACCCGGCATACCGCCAGGAAAAATGAGCATCTCTGCCTTGTCTTGCATCTCATGCGGCAGTATATCTGCCACCACGGCAATACCGTGTGAGCCTGTGACTGTTTTTCCTGAAATGCCTACGGTTTTGATATCTACACCGCCACGGCGTAGAATGTCAAGAGGACACAGCGCCTCTACTTCTTCAAATCCGTCTGCCAAAAACAAATAGACCATTAGTTTGCCCTCGCTCTCATGAGTTCATAATCTTCCATGGTAATCAGCACGTCACGAGGCTTTTGACCATCTGGCTCGCTGACAATGCCCAATCTTTCCATGGCATCAATATATTTTGCGGCTTTTCCGTAGCCAAGCGACAATTTGCGCTGAATGAGAGAAGTAGAAATTTTGCCCGAGCGAATGGCGAGTTCCACCGCTTGACAGAATTTTCCGTCATCCCAAATATCGTCTCCGAGTTCCCCATCATCGTCATGGTCGCCGCGTTTTTGGGTGCTTTGTTTGTATTTTTCGGTTTCGTGGCGCATACTTTCCATGACCTCATCATCATATACCGTACCATTTTTGGCGGCATTGGTTTTGAGGAAGGACGTCACTCTTTCCACTTCTTCGTCCTCTACCATAGAGCCTTGCACACGACGAGGCTCGGAGAGGCCTACAAGTGAGGCTAACATATCGCCCTTGTCGAGCAGTTTTTCAGCCCCTGTCATATCAAGGATGGTACGAGAGTCCACCATAGAAGATACATGGAAGGCAATACGAGAGGGAATATTGGCTTTGATGACGCCCGTGATAACGTCAACAGAGGGGCGTTGCGTACCAATGATTAGGTGCATACCTGCCGCCCTCGCCTTTTGTGCAATACGGCAAATAGCAGATTCCACGGCATCTTTTGCACTCATCATCAGGTCATTCAATTCGTCAATCACAATGATGATCTTAGGAAGGGGCTCGCCCTTATCAGGGTGACCTGCGACAGCGTTATTGTAACTCTTAAGGTCACGAACACCCATGCTTTCAATCAACTCAAAACGACGTTCCATTTCGCCCACCGCCCAAATCAAAGCACCTGCCGCCGCTTGCGCATCTGTCACAACAGGGACAAGCAGGTGGGGAATATTGTTATAGACATTGAGCTCTACCTTTTTGGGGTCCACCAGAATGAGTTTCACTTCGTCAGGTCTGGCTTTATAGAGCAAACTGAGCAAAATACCATTGATACATACCGATTTACCCATACCCGTTGCACCTGCAATCAAAAGGTGAGGCATTTTAGCAATATCGGCAAAAACAGGATTGCCTGTGACGTCCGTACCCAAGCAAACGGTTGATTTAGAGGGGGCGGTGGCAAAGCCTTCGGAGGCAAACATATCACGAATACGTACCAAAGTAGGTTTGCGGTTCGGCACCTCCACGCCAATCGCAGACATACCGGGAATAGGCGCTTCTATACGAATACCTGCGGAGGCGAGATTGAGGGCAATATCGTCTGCACGGCTGGTAATGGCATTGACTTTCACACCTCTGTTGGGCATGATTTCATAACGAGTGATACGAGGGCCACGAGAAATGCCTACAATGTGCGTGCCCACATTAAAACTTGCCAAAGTCTCTACCAAGGCTTCGGAATTGCGCTCGATTTCGGCTTCTGTTTCTTCATCACGAACAGCAGCAGTACCGGGCACCAGCAAATCCAGAGGCGGATATTGATAGGTGGCGGTGTTTTTGCCGAGTGCTTTTGTGTCTTTTTGAGGTTTGGGCATTTCGTAGGTGCGAACGGGCGGGGCATCGTCCCCTTTCCCAAACCATCTGTGCTTGCGCGCAGGCTGCTGTTCGACCTCATCCGGCGTCTCTACGGGAATATCAATGATGTCACGAGCAGGCTTTTTGCTCTTTTCTGCTGCCATCTCTTTGCCGGGAGCGGG
>JAGBWH010000104.1 GCA_017629925.1 Clostridia bacterium | reverse complement strand
GTCCTCTTGAAGCGGGTAGCTTTATGGATAAAGGCTTTGGCGGTGGAAATTTGATTAGAATTTACACCGAGCCTGTGGACCAAGCCCAACTTCAAACAGAAAAAGAGGGAGAAGAGGAAGAAAAGCAACTGTCAATATTTGAGGACGAAACCGACGAAACCCCGTCCAAAGATGAGCAAAATGGCGAAAACCCCCTGCCTATTTTCCAAGTTGGTGGGGTGAATGTGGATGTAGAACGCTTGCTCTTTGGCGAACGTCGCTATGTGACAGAGGTGCTTGATATCAGCCATTTCTCGAAACCTGAAGAAATTGAAGCCACTTTGCGCCGCATCGTCCAAGAAAAAGATTATGGCAAAGAAACTGCGCTATGCATCATCTATGAAGGGCAAACCACCCCCGACTTTTTCCCGCCCATTTTTCATGACGAGGCGTCATGGGGATTGGCAGAACTGATTACTATTGATAAATCCATCCCCAGTCAAGGGGCAGGGGAATATGCCAAAGATATGTCTATTCGCGGGGAATTGGTGCGCGCCATGATGCCTGTCATCACAGGCGGAGACGAAAAAAGCAAAGAAAATGCCATAAAAGCGTTAAGAATTGCTTTTACAGCCCTTGACAATGGCGACATTTCTCATGTATAATATATATTAACGTAGTGTATCAAATGTCGAAATGAATAGATAAGCACATTGTATTGGAGGAAAAATCATGAAAAGAAGAGCAATTGCGGTTGTTTTGTTCTTATCCTTTATTTTTAATATTGCTTACTGTGCTACCATGGCGTACGTTGTCTTTATGGACCAAACACAACAAAAGGTCAACATGATGGAAAAGCTCAATATGGAAGTGGATATGGCAATAGCAGAAACATTTTCCATTCCCGTTCTGTATTTCATTTTTGCACTCATCACTTTGCTTATGCAGTTGGTGCTGATTTTGTCTTTTTCCAACAGTATGCGCTTTGAAAAGCCCACGCTGTGGATTGAGGTGGTGAGCATTGTGCTGTATGGCGGTGTGTTCCGCATTTTCTATCATTACATTCCCGCAATGGAAAGCAGATTTGCCCTGTTGCGCGGTTGGGATGGGCTGGCAAGCCGTGAATTGCTCAATCAATGCATTCAAAATCTCGACTGGATCTTTGCTTTGTCGTCCGCTTTGTTCCTCGCAGGTGCGGGCATGACCATTTGCTTTAAGAAATTCGTTCGTTACTTTATGAAATAAGTGGGGACACCCTCCCACCAAAAAAGGACTATCGGTTTGATAGTCCTTTTTTATATTCTTTTTAGGGTTATAGGAGCAAGAGTTTAGCAAGAGATACCGTCACTGACACCAAATATACTGCCACAGCGCCGAGTTTCAGGCCGTATGAAGTAGAGGAATTGTTTTCACCGCGACGGTAAATGGTTTGATAGAGGGCGGCGATGCCAATGCTATACAGCAGTCCATAAGACATCATGGGGCTGATGTGTTTAGGCAGGTCTTGGTCGGCGTAGACCACATTGATGACCAAAATCGCCGCAAAAATCAGCAACACAACAGACCAAAGCACGGCCTGTATGGCACGAGGTAGTTTTTCTTTCATACACACAGTTCCTTTTTACAGGCTCACGCGGTTGAGGGTGAGGTAAAGATCTGCCAGCTCGTCCATGCGCATTTTGCTAATTCTTTGCATTTCTTCTACGTCTTCTTGGCTAAAACCTTGAATGTCCTCTGC
>JAGBWH010000103.1 GCA_017629925.1 Clostridia bacterium | reverse complement strand
TGCCACATATCGCAAAGCGGTCGTGGAAGATGGGGTACTTAAAACGTTGCTCTATGACCTCACCACTGCCAAAAAAGCAGGCAAATCTTCCACAGGCAATGGTCAAAAAGCGGGATATTCTTCCCCTGTTGCCATTTCTCCATACAATTTTGGCATTTGCGCAGGCACAGATACCGAGGAGCAATTATTTGCCAAAGTGGGAGAAGGCATTTATATCACGGAAGTGAAGGGCCTTCATGCAGGCACCAACGCCGTGACAGGTGACTTTTCCATTGAAAGCGCAGGCTTTATGATCAGAGGCGGCAAACGCGCCGAGCCTGTAAAATCCTTTACCATGGCAGGCAATTTCTTTGAGCTGCTAAAAAGCATCGAGTGCCTCGGTGACACAGTAAAGTGGGGGGTTCCCTTCGGTTTGACCGTATTTGGCTCTCCCAATGTCCTTGTTCGTGATATGTCTATTGCCGGAAAATAAGAATGTGATAGACGATTTTGCAGAATATTTTTTCTTTATTATTGTAAGGATAAACGGCTGTCAATTGTCAATATCACCAAAAAAACACTCAATAAATCTGCACTCCGGACATCGATTTTTTACTTGCTTTTCCGTGTGGGAAAGTAGTATAATAAAAGTAACATACCTACCTCGGAAAGGATGAATTATATGACAAAAGTAACCTATCGTCAATTTGGTGCGGTGGGGGATGGCAAAACCGATGATATGTCGGCGATCGTTGCCGCTCACGCTTACGCAAATGAACACGGGTTGCCTGTCTCTGCCACAGCGGGCGACACATACTATATTGGTGGCAAAAATCAAACGGCCATCATTACCACAAATACCGACTGGACGGGTGCTCGTTTTATTTTAGATGACTTGGAACTTGAAAATATCAATCAAAGTATATTTTTAGTGCCTCAAGAATACGAGGCGGAGGAACTCTCCCTCTCAAAACTTGCGCACGGTCAAAAACATATTGATATGACTTTCCCCTCTACTGTGATGATTTCTGTCAAAGACGATACCCGTCGCAACTATATCCGCATGGGCGTAAATGCCTCAAATGGTGTGCCTGTGAGCGACACCTTCCTTTGCAATGCGGACGGCGAGGTATTAAATGACATCATGTGGGAATTCCCGCAAATTACCAGCGCGAGTGTGCGCAGAATTGAAGAGACGCCACTTGTGATTGAAGGCGGTCATTTCACCACGATTGCCAATCAAATGCCCTCTAAATACACCTACCATGCACGTAATATTGTTGTCAAGCGTTCCCACACGACTGTCCGTGGCATCACTCACCGTGTGGAGGGAGAGGGAGAGCACGGCGCTCCCTATGGCGGTTTCCTTTCTGCAAACGGTTGTGCCTATGTGACCTTTGAGAATTGCTCGCTTAGCGGGCATAAGATTTACTATACCCCCGGCAACGGCGGTATGTCACCCATGGGTACCTATGATGTCGGCTTGCACGCTTGCGCATTTGTGACGCTTCGTGGCATTACCCAAGTGCCCGATATCATGGATAGCACACGCTGGGGGCTCATGGGCTCTAATTACTGCAAGAATATCACGCTGGAAAATTGCGAAATGTCTCGTTTTGACGCCCACATGGGTGTCACCCATGCCATCGTGCGCGGATGCAAACTGGGCTGGCAATGTGTGCATGCCATTGGCGAAGGCGATTTTTTGGTAGCAGACAGCGAAAGATGCGGTCGCTCCCTTTTGTCGCTCAGATATGATTACGGCGGACATTGGGATGGCACGCTGACCTTGCGCAATGTGACTTGGTATCCAAAAAGCGAGCACCCGTCTGTGATTTCTGGTGCCAATCCCGGCACTCACGATTTCGGTTATCCTTGCAAAATGCCTACCTTCATCAAAATTGAAGGTTTGCGCATCGTGGATACCGACCCTCGTATTCAAGACATTGCCTTGCTCAGCCAATATGCCGACGAGCCTACCTTTGATAAACCATATCCTTACCAAGTGCCAGAGGAAGTTGTGTATAGTGATGTTCGTTGTGATAGTGGACGAGATGTTTTGCCTTATCGCGACAAAGCTTTCTATCCCCAAACGAAAATCACGGAGGCATAAAACGGATGGTCAAACTATATTTTCGCTATGGCGCAATGGGCAGTTCTAAATCCGCTCAAGCCCTCATTACCAAATTTAACTACGAAGAACGCGGTATGAAAGTGTGGCTCATTAAACCTGCCACAGACAGCCGCGATGGCGTGACAACCATTCGCTCACGGGTGGGACTTGCGCAAGAAGCCCAGCCCATTGCCCCGCAGGATGATATTTTATCCATTTACCAAAGCAAAGACGATGTGGATGTCATTATCTCGGACGAAAGCCAATTTTTTACCGAAGCGCAAATTGACCAGCTCCGCGCGATCGTTGACACCTATCAAATCCCCGTGATGTGCTTTGGATTGCGCACAGACTTTCTCAGCCGTCTCTTCCCCGGTAGCAAACGGTTGTTTGAAGTAGCAGACTCTATCACGGAGATCAAAACCATTTGTTCCTGCGGTGAGAAAGCGATTATCAATGCGCGTATTGACGGCGAGCGTCGCGTGATTACCGAAGGTCAACAGATTTTGCTTGGCGGTAACGACAGTTACATTGCTTTGTGTCACGCGTGCTGGAAAAGAAGTATCAAAAACAGAGAACCTGTCAAATAATGATCAAGTCGCCACATGAGAAGGGCAGGTATCGGCCTGCCAAAAGGTGATGGACAATACGACAGCGAAAGAAGGATAAATGATGAAACAACAAGTGATGCTCATTGGCATTGCGGGTGGAAGCGGTAGCGGTAAAACTACCCTTGCCAAACGAATTGCAGAAACCTTTGGAGATAGCGTAGCCATTTTGAACCATGATAGCTACTATCGTGCGCAAGATGATTTGCCCGTAGAGGAACGCGCCAAAACCAATTACGACCACCCCGACGCGTTTGAAACAGAACTCATGCTCGAGCACCTGAAAAAATTGAAAGAATATCAAAGCATAGAAGTGCCTGTCTACGATTATAAAATTCACAATCGCACCAAGGACACTACCACCATCCACCCCAAACCCGTGGTGATTGTGGAAGGCATTTTGATTTATGCGGACAAGCGTATTGCGGATATGCTCGACATCAAATTCTTTGTGGATACAGAGCCGGATATGCGTCTTATGCGCCGTATTCTGCGAGACGTTGAAGAAAGAGGAAGATCGCTTGAGTCTGTGGTCAACCAATATCTCGCCACTGTCAAACCCATGCACGATGCTTTTGTGGAGCCATCAAAAAGGCTGGCGGATCTCATCGTGCCTTTCGGCGGGAAAAACCCTGCCGCACTCTCTTTGATCTGCGCCCGTATACGCGCGGAATTAGCGCAAAGATAAATTGTTTTTTTAGGCAACACTTCTGAAAATGCATACAATGCACAATAGAGGATTTTGGTCACACGCCAAGATCCTCTATTCTTTTTTGCCGAAAATTTCTATCTGTTTTGGCTATTCATCTCTTGCAAAATAGTTGATTTTTTGAAAAACCCCCTCTGCTTTCTTACAAAAATAGGAGGTGTATGCTTGAATATGGGTGCAAAAATATCCATGAGAGCCCCATTTTGTGTTGTTTTTAGATAAAGTGACAGGGAGGTGGTAAATATTTTTTTATGAATTTTTGCAATTTTTTATAGACAATACTAATTTTGAGTGATATAATATTATAATGGCTAAATACGCCAATACTAACAAAGCGAAAAAGCGAGAAGACGGCATGCAAAATGACTTAGAGCTAAAAGAGATTTGTCAAAAAGTCAAAGATAAATTGACAAAGCATCCCTCGTATGTCTATATTCACACCTTCGGTTGCCAACAAAACGTGGCAGATGGAGAAAAAATGCGCGGGCTGGCAGAATGGATGGGGTATACCTCCACCGATCGTGCAGATGAGGCAGACCTTATTTTATTTAATACCTGCGCCATTCGTGAACATGCGGAAGTCAAAGCCTTGTCCGTTGTGGGGCAATATAAGCATCTCTGGGAAAAAAATCCGGACCTGATGATTGGCGTGGCAGGATGCATGACCGCCCAAGCCCACAGAGTGGAGCAAATCAAACAGCATTATCCTTATATCACCTTCACCCTCGCCCCGGGCGCATTGCATGAACTGCCAAGGGCTGTCTATACTGCGCTGTCAAAAGAAAAGGGTGCTCGTCGTCCTCGCCGTTCTTTTTATATGGACCAAATCACCGACGAGGTGGTCGAAGGTTTGCCCATTCGTCGCACAGAACCGCATCGCGCTTGGGTATCCATTATGTACGGGTGCAATAATTTCTGCTCGTACTGCATTGTGCCGTATGTGAGAGGTAGAGAGAGAAGCCGTGCCTCAGCGGATATTTTAGCAGAGGTAAGCCAACTCCTCGCAGATGGGGTAAAAGAGATCACGCTGCTCGGGCAAAACGTCAACTCCTACCGTGGAGATTGCGACTTTGCCACTTTGCTTGAAAAACTTGCCCTGCTCGACGGCGATTTTGTGCTCCATTTTATGACGAGCCATCCCAAAGACGTGCCCGACAAACTCATTGAGGTCATGGCAAAATACCCCGAAAAAATTGCCCCTCATTTCCATTTGCCACTCCAGTCAGGCTCGGATAAGATTTTGCACGCGATGAATCGTCATTATGACTTTGCACGTTACCTTAGCATCGTAGAGAAACTTCGCCGTGCCATTCCCCATATTGCCATTACCTCGGATATTATCGTGGGTTTCCCGGGCGAAACAGAGCAAGACTTCGAGCAAACGCTAAATGCTCTTTCCCTCATTCGATTTGATATGGTCTATGCTTTCATTTACTCCGCGCGCCGTGGCACAAAAGCCGCAGAGCATCCCGACCAGATTCCCGCCTCCACCAAAAAAGACCGCATGAAACGGCTGCTTTTATTGCAAGACCAGATATCTGCCGAGTGCGCACAGCGCATGGACGGGCAGGTAGTGAGAGTGCTCGTGGATGGTCTCTCCACGCAAAAAGCGGGGCTCTATAGCGGTAGAACAAACCAAAACAAACTGGTGCATATCCCCTCTGAAGTGGACATCACAGGGCAGTATGTCACCGTCAAAATTCATCGTGCAGATCCCTATGCGCTGTATGGTGAAGTGATTTCATGTGATTAAAAACCGAAAGGAAACAATAAAATGAACGTTATCGAACAAGCCCAAATATTAGGTCAAACCATCAAAGCCAGCCCTGAACTGGTCAAATATTTTGCTGCCAAAGCGGAATACGAGCAAGACAGAGAACTGCAACAAAACCTCTTTGAATACGAAACGCAAAGAAAGATTTTAGGTCAAGAATTTGCCAAAGATCCCTCCGAGCAAACCCCCGAACTCATCACCTCTATTCGTGACCGTATTCAAGATTTAGCCTCCGAGATTGTCACATCTCCTACCTACCGTGAATACGAAGAAGCCAAAAAGGCGGTCAATGCCCTGATGGAGCAAGTCAATGCGGAAATTAGTTTCCATGTATTTGGTCAACGCCCCTCCTCCTGCACACACGATTGCTCTTCTTGCAGCGGTTGCGCATCTCATGCTCAAGACGAGGAAGACGAAGACTAAAAGACAATAGTTCGCTCTGCCCTGCCAGAGCAGAAAAAGGATAAAATCATGGCTGAAATCATAACAGAACTGTCAAAATTAGGCAATACCACCCCCATGATGCAGCAATATGTGGATATCAAACGCGAGCATATGGACTATATACTCATGTATCGGCTCGGGGACTTTTATGAGATGTTTTTCGAGGATGCTGTCAAGGCTTCACGAGAACTGGAACTCACCCTCACGGCAAGAGATTGCGGTGACGACCGTCGAGCCGCTATGTGTGGCGTGCCTTTTCACAAGGTGGACGTGTATGTGGCAAGATTGGTAGAAAAGGGCTATCGTGTTGCCATTTGCGAGCAAACGGAGGATCCCTCCGCCGCCAAAGGGTTGGTGCGTCGTGAAGTGATTCGTGCCATTACCCCCGGCACGATTACCGATGGCAGTATGCTGGCAGATAACCGCAACAATTACCTTGCCGCAATGTATTATACCGAAGAATATCCTGCCGTGGCATTCGCTGACGTCTCGACAGGGCAGGTCTATGTGACCATCCCCGGCGATGCGCAGGATGCTTTGCGCTTGGCGCAGTCTGAGATTGGCAACTACGCTCCAAAAGAAGTTGTGCTCAACTTAAACAGCGCCGAAAGCAATGACGTGGTGCAATGGATTGTGTTCCGTTCCGATGCGTTGGTCACGGATAATATGGGGCATCTTTATGATGAAAATAAAGCCTACGAATTGGCTGTCAAATGCTTCGGGGAAGAGAAGACCAAAGCCCTGCCCAAACAACATTTGCTCGCGATTGGTGCGCTTTTGGGATACATTCAACTCACCCAAAAAACAGAACCCACCTTTTTGCGCGACCTACATATCTACACAGGCGAGCAACACCTGGAACTTGACCAATCCACCTTCCGCAACTTAGAGTTGCTTGAAACTATGCGAGACAGAGAAAAGAAAGGCACTTTGCTATGGGTGCTTGACCATACCTGTACCGCCATGGGCGCAAGAGAGTTGCGCAACTGGATTCGTCAACCTTTGCGCAAAGTTGCCCCCATTGTGTCTCGTCAAAAAGCGGTGGAGGAACTGTTTGGCAACTTTATGCTCAGGGAAAGCTTGCGCGAATTGCTGTCCACCATGCTGGATATCGAACGCCTTGTTGCCAAAGCCGCATTCGGTAGTGCCAATGCCCGTGACCTGCGCTCGCTGGCGGATTCGCTGAAAGTGTTGCCCCAAATCAAACAATTAGTCGGTGACACGAAATGCAACCACCTCCAACTCATCTGGCTCTCGCTTGATCCGCTGCAAGATATTTGTAAAGCCTTAGACGAGGCGCTCGTCGAAAATCCGCCCCTCACCATTCGTGAAGGTGGGATGATTAAAGGCGGATATAGCCAAGAAATTGACCGCTACCGTGAAATTGCCGCCGGTGGCAAGGAATGGATGCACGATATTGAGGAGAGGGAAGCCGCCGCCACGGGTATTCGCAATTTGCGCGTGGGATATAATAAAGTGTTTGGCTTCTTTATTGAGGTCAGCAAAGGGCAGAGCCACCTCGTTCCTGCTCATTACGTGCGCCGTCAAACCCTTACCAACTGTGAGCGTTACATCACAGAAGAACTCAAAGAAATGGAAAATACGGTGCTGAGTGCATCGGACAAGCTGTGCGCGCTGGAATATGAGATGTTTTGTCAACTTCGTGACATGGTTGATGCTCACTCTGCTCGCGTACAAAAAACCGCAGCAGTCATTGCAGGTCTTGACGTGCTGACGTCTCTGGCAGACGTGGCGGCAAAAAATAACTATGTATGCCCCGAAGTAGACGACTCGGATATCATTGATATTCGCGATGGTCGTCACCCCGTGGTAGAAAAGTTCACCACAGGCGGATACTTCGTTCCCAATGATACAAAACTTGATACCAAGTCTAACCGTTTGATGCTCATTACAGGCCCCAATATGGCAGGTAAATCTACCTATATGCGGCAAGTCGCCCTCATTGTGCTCATGGCACAAATCGGCTCTTTTGTCCCTGCGGCAGAGGCGAGAGTTGGTGTGGTAGACCGCATATTTACCCGTGTTGGCGCGTCAGACGACCTTGCATCCGGTCAGTCCACCTTTATGCTGGAAATGACCGAGGTGGCATCTATTTTGCAACGAGCCACCAAACAATCACTGATCATTTACGACGAAGTCGGACGAGGCACAAGCACCTACGACGGCATGAGCATTGCCAGAGCGGTGGTAGAATATACTGCCTCTCCCAAGTTGGGCGCGAGAACCATGTTTGCCACCCACTATCATGAACTCACAGAACTTGAAGGTATCTGCGAGGGCGTCATCAACTATCACATTGTGGCGAAAAAGCGCAATGATGATATCATTTTCCTGCGCAAGATTGCACGGGGCGCAACAGATGATAGTTATGGTATTGAAGTGGCGAAATTGGCAGGCGTGCCCGCAGAGGTCGTCAAACGGGCAAGAGAGGTGCTAAAAGACATCGAAAGTGAAGGTAGCGTCGCCCCTGCCAAACGCCTTATGCCCAAAGCAGAGGATGTGCCCGTAATGGATATGTTCACCGCCCTCCGTCAGTCAGAAGCGGATGAGATTGCCGATATTCTCCGCCATACCGATTTAGATACGCTCACCCCGATTGAGGCGATGAATTTGCTCTTTTCACTCAAAAAGAAACTGTCAACCAACTAATACTTGCCCCACTTTTTGTTGGGGGATAAAGGAAATTTCAAAATGGGAAAAATCAATCTGCTTGGCTTTGAAGTGGCAAACTTGATTGCCGCTGGTGAAGTGGTGGAACGCCCTGCTTCCGTGGTCAAAGAATTGCTTGAAAATGCCATTGATGCAGGCGCTACACAAATTACCGCCGAGATAAAAAACGGAGGTGTGTCGCTCATTCGCATCAGCGACAACGGCTGTGGAATGACGGCTGAGGACTTGCCTCTCGCCATTCGTCGCCATGCCACCAGTAAAATACAAAATGCGCAAGACCTTGACGCCATTGCTACCCTCGGTTTCCGTGGCGAAGCGTTGGCTGCCATTGCCTCTGTGTCTGAGCTGACCATTCTCACCAAAACAAAAGAGGCTGAGATGGGCACCATGCTTGTGGCATCGAGCGGAGTGGTCACAGATCTGTCCGAGGTGGGTTGTGCTGACGGCACTACTGTGGTGGTGGAACAACTCTTTGCCATGGTACCTGCCAGACGGAAATTTCTCAAAAAAGACCGCACCGAAGCCTCTGCTGTTGGGGCGCTCATTGAAAAAATTGCCTTGTCTCGCCCGGATATTTCTTTCCGTTTTATCAGCGATGGGGATACCAAATTTGTCACCACAGGTGACGGAGATGTGAAAAACACCCTTCATGCTCTTTATGGCAGAGAATTTGCCGGCAAACTGCTTTCTGTCAAAGGAGAGCAAGGCGGGGTGAGTGTTGAAGGGTATGTAGGGACTTCCGAAAACGTCAAAGGCAACCGTGCCTACCAAAATGCCTATATCAACGGCAGATATGTCAAAAGCAAAACCATCATGGCAGCGCTTGAAGAAGCCTTCACTTCCTATATCTCGCCCGACCGCTATCCCGTCTCGTGCTTGTATTTGACCATTGACTGTGGACGCGTGGACGTCAACGTTCACCCTGCCAAAACCGAGGTGCGCTTTTCGGATGAACGCCCTGTGTTTGAGGTGGTCTATTGGGCGGTGAGAAGTGCGCTGGAACAAAACCAAGCCCGCCCTGAAATGGCACTCACAGACCGTCGTCTGAAAGGTGAACGGTTGGCTGGCGCCCATGTGCCTATGGTGGGCAGACCTGTTCCGCTTACCCAAATGGAAATGGATACCAAACCGCCTAAAGCGGAACAGCAAAAAGGAAATGGTCACAGCGCAGATGCGCCTTATCCTTTTCCCACGTACACACCCCCCACTCCACATAGCGGTGCAAGTTCTTTTGGTGTGATTGGCGTGGGAGACATTGGCGGTGGCTTTCCGACATCTCCCCCCTCTTCGACTGCCAAAGAAACCCCCTATGCTCCGCCAAAAAGCGAGCCAAAATATCACGATACAGTAAATACCCCCCCTGTGGAGCCTCCAAAAACGGAAGTACAGGCGGATATAGATACCCCCGCACCGACCGAGCAAAGAGCAGAACCTTGGCGTGTGCTTGGTGTGGTGATGGATTGTTACATCATCGCACAGACCAAAGAGGGAATGCTCATCATTGACCAACACGCCGCCCATGAACGTGTGCTGTTTGAGGATATGCTGAAGGAGCAAAAGGCGCATGGCAAAGTGGCGTCTCAATCCTTGCTTGTTCCGCTCTCGTTTTCTCTCTCGGCGGAAGGGTTGGAGATGGCGCGAGACGAAAAAGACGCCTTCATCTCCATTGGATACGACTACACGTTCACAGGCGGAAGAATGATTTCTCTTACCGCCATTCCTATGGCGCTTGATGCCGCATCTGCGGAATCATTTTTCCAAAAAACCATACAAGAAATGGCAGAAGGGCGCGCAACCCCCACCATTTCTGACCAAAAACGGCAGGAGCGCACCTTGTATCAAATGGCGTGTAAAGCCGCCATCAAAGGGGGCAGAAATTATGACCATGCCCATGTGGTGTGGCTGTGTGAAAAATTGCAAGCCCTGCCCGATATTCTCGTTTGTCCCCATGGTAGACCTATTGCCTACCTTCTCACCAAAAAAGAACTCGACCATCGTTTTGGTCGCATATAATAACCTATCAGCGAGGCGTTATGAACAAATTTGAACTACTCAAAACCGAAGGTGCTGCCAGACGAGGCAGATTTACCACCCCACACGGCGTCATTGAAACCCCCGTTTTCATGAATGTCGGTACAAGTGCCGCCATCAAGGGAGGCGTTTCCACCTTAGATTTAAGAGAAATCAATTGCCAGGTGGAACTCTCCAATACCTACCATCTCCATATTCGTCCGGGTGATGATTTGATTTATCGCATGGGTGGGCTTCACAAATTCTTCAACTGGGACAAGCCCATTTTAACAGACAGTGGCGGATTTCAAGTGTTTTCTTTGGCTCAACTTCGTAAAATCACGGAGGAAGGCGTAGCGTTCAATTCCCATATGGATGGCAAGCGCATTTTCATGGGCCCCGAAGAAAGTATGCAGATCCAGTCTCATTTAGCGTCTACCATTGCCATGGCGTTTGATGAATGTGTGGAAAATCCTGCCCCTTACGCTTATGTCAAAGACTCTGTTGCACGTACCACTCGTTGGCTAGAACGTTGCAAAAACGAAATGGCGCGTCTCAATAGCCTTGAAAGCACCATCAACCGTGAGCAAATGCTCTTTGGTATCAACCAAGGCGGCACCTATGACGACCTCCGCATTGACCACATGG
>JAGBWH010000102.1 GCA_017629925.1 Clostridia bacterium | reverse complement strand
GCCTTTCTCCCAATAGAGTGATCGTCAGGCTTGATCCAAATGTATATCTCAGGATGTTAGTCCTTTTTATAATGCTCTAAAATATAGGCTTGATAGTCGGAGATAGGCATTTTTTCCATGCGAGGGGTGGCAATATCGTCTAAAAACACCACAAAAATCTCCTCTCCCTCTGCTTTTTTATCCTTGCTTACAAAGTCTAATGCACATTGTATATCAAAGGGGTAAGCGGTGGGGAGATCAAATTTCTCCAGCACAGCCAAAAGGCGCACTCTCACTGCCTCGCTACACATGGGGAGCATCCCCAATGCCACACATTCCACGTGAAGCAGACCTGAAAGCCCCTGTGCGGCTTCAATACCATGCCCGAGCGTATGGCCGAAATTCAGTAGTCGACGAAGGTGCGTTTCATGCTCGTCCTGCTCAACGATACAGGCTTTGAGTTGCAACGCCCGATAGAGTAATTCTGTGAGATCCAGCTCGTGTTTTGGGGTGTTTTCAATGGTGAAAAACAAGTCTTTGTCGCAGGTGAGCGCAATTTTGATGATTTCCGCCATGCCTGCATTCCATTCTCTCGGCGAGAGAGAGGAAAGGGTGTCGGTCACAATACACACCGCCCTTGGGGGATAAAACTGCCCGAGCAGGTTTTTTGCGCCTGCAAAATTCACCGCCACCTTACCGCCCACAGCCACATCTGCTTGGGCAAGCAGGGTAGAGGGGAAGGTATAGTAGGCAATGCCACGAAGATAGATAGACGCCACATACCCCACAAGGTCACAGCAAACGCCACCACCCAGCGCCACGATGGCATCTTTACGTGTAAAATGGTGGTCGGTGAGGTATTGGCAAATCTGTGCGGCTCTCTCAAGCGATTTGCTCCCCTCTCCGCGCGGCATCACAAGCGTGTGTGCGACGGGTACGGTATCCGTTATGCTGTGTCGGATTTTCTCCGGCACGCCTTCATCTATGACAAAAAGAATACGTTGATGTTCCAAAAAAAATGGTGATAGGGCAAGGGTATACGCCTGTCCCAAAAACACGGGATACCCCCCTTGACTATGACAGACAAAAAGCGATTTTTCGGCTTTGCTATCCTTTGTGTCAAGCCAAAGTTGGTAGGTGCGCGAGGTGGCGATGATATGCTTTTGCAGCTGACGGAAAAAGGGGATAAGAGTGCCATCTTTTAGATGTTTTTCACCTTTTTTTAGCACTTCTTGCTCACGACTACTGTCTAAAATGGGCAAATGGTGCGCTTTTTTATACGCCGCCACCGCCGAGACAGCCCTCATTCTATCTTCAAACGCCTGCGCAATCGTCTGGTCAGCGTGGTCGATGTCCTGTCTTGCCTTGTCTAATGCTTGCATAGCCCTATCCTTTGCACTTGTATTTTTATAAATACTATTACACCAATTTACATTATACTTGATTTAAGAGGTGTTGTCAAGAGTGACAAGTCACACACTATACCCATTTTACATACCCTATGGATAGCGGAAAAGAAAAACCATCTTATTCCCAAAAATAAAGGAGCAATAAAACCATGAATGATGACAAAGAAATCCGTGGAAAGTGCACACAAGGGGACGAGGGCTATATCCATCATTACACCCCTCCCGCTTATCCATCGCTGGCAATGGTCTACTCTCCCGAGCAATACTGGGGACAACTCTATACACCCGAGGAAGGGCTGGAAATTGGCACGATTTTTGAATGTCTGAATCTGCCCTTTGATCCCATGTGTAAGGAAAAGGAGAGAAAACAATGAAACGCTTTTGTGATAATTGTAACGGCACCGATAATCGCCACAGACGAAACCTGCTCGACCGCATTTCGGCTATCTCGTTTGCCGTAGGGGAAACCACCCTCTATTTAGACGGTCACCCCAATCACCGCATGGCGCTGGCATATTATACGAAAATGAAAAATGAGCTCGATGCGCTCACAGGTGAATATGAAATGAAATATGGCCCTCTCTCAGGACTTGGCATAGGGGGAAGCGAACAGCAAGGCTGGCAATGGGTAAAACAACCCTGGCCTTGGGAACTAAACTATCCCGAAGGCGGAGATCACCCTGAGTTAAATGATCCGCCCGTGAAGCTGGATACGAGAGGCGAGGAGGAATAAACTATGTGGATTTATGAAAAGAAATTACAATACCCCATTCATATCAAAAAACCAAACCCCATGTATGCCTCTATCATTATTTCGCAACTCGGAGGCCCCGACGGCGAACTTGGCGCCGCCACGCGCTACCTCAGCCAACGTTTTTCAATGCCCTATAACGAAGTAATCGGCATTTTGACCGATGTAGGCACAGAGGAACTCGCCCATGTGGAAATGATCTCGACCTTGCTCTACCAACTCACACGAGACCTCACCCCCGAGCAGATTGCCAAAGCAGGGCTTGATAAATACTTCGTGGACCACACAACAGGCGTCTATCCTGCCTCTGCCGCAGGCACTCCCTTCACCACCGCCTATATCGGTGTCAAAGGCGACGTATTGGCAGACCTAAACGAAGATTTAGCAGCAGATGCTACAATCCCACAAGCGCAACCTTTATCAAAAATCAACTTCACTGATGAAAAATGGGTAAGGACAAGCCTTTTTCTCAAATACTTAAAAAACAGAAATGAGTTTGAAATAGTCATAACGCTATACTGCAACATAATTTTACGAACTTGTTAGTCCTTTTACCTCATAGGTGTATAAGCGAGATTGATTGAGGTCAACGTCATGCATATTGACTGCGGTGATTTCAAAGTGATGATAGGTCGTGCAGTAATAAATCCCCCTGTCCGCATTGCAGCAGCTGCTGTAACGCGTATATTCAAAGCCGTCTTGCGTCCGAACGCATCCCTTTGGCATGGCAACAGAATTGAGAATATGAAAAAACTGATTCACCTTTGACGCTTCGCTTTCCTCCGACACCGAGTTTTCCTTTACGAAAAGCGCTCGTATAAAGCGTGACGTGCTTGAAAAATCCCCCGGCAAACCCAACGCCCCCATTCCTAAGCTAAAATTTTTCATAGGTATGTCTTTTCTGAATTGAGAGGTTGCCTGTCCGACACCGAGTCCCATATAATGGCTCACGTTCGTGTAGTGAAACGTAAAGGGCGGATTGTTGGTCAAAACCTCAAAAGGGTTGTCGTATATTTTAAGCCCATCCTTCAAAGGCTCTGCGACGATACTGCATTTGTGATCGCTGATCATCCAATGCAGCGGCGAGAGCGGAAGCTGCTCACTAAAGTCAATATTGACCAAATTGATGTTTTGAAGAAGATCTTTTGCCTCGTCTATACATGAACATTGAGACAAAACCCAAGGAATCAACTCAAAAGGAGCAATGTTGTCTTTTTCTTTTGTGTATTCGTAGTATACGGCATTATCGGGAAAATTCAAGCCAGCCATACTCAAACCTTTTTCGTTGGTAGCCTCAAAATACAGCGGAAAATCATCGACCACACAAGCCATACCGATCATCGCATAATGTGATTGGATTGGCTTCTTGCAACGCATTTTCATTTCATAATATCTTGGAGTGATCACCACACTTTCCCCGTATCCGCGATCTAAATCAAGATTTCTGCCAAAATAGGTGGCATCACTTCGATAGGAAACAGCCGTACACATAAATACCTCTTTACCTGTTTTTTGACACGCCAATCAGCGATATGTAAAATCACCGCCAAAGACTTGACGGTGACTGTTCGGGGTTCAGGTAAATGACGGTGCACGAGTTTCGCCCGTCGCAAATGTGTTTGGTCCTGGATTTGACAGCGAGAAATAGATCTTCGCCGCCTGTGTCGTACCGAAATCGCGGTTTGAGCCTGTTTCCTGTACTCTATTAAACGCGTCACGGAACATTTGATTATGCGCTTCCTCGCGGTTGAGAAGAAAATCAATGGTTTCTCTTACCTTCTTGTCCTCAATCTGACGGTACAGATACTCGTACACCACCTTGGCTCTTTGCTCCGATGCAATGTTGGAGAGCAGATCGGCGCACAGGTCGCCCGTGACTGTGACATAATCGCCCGTCCAAGAGTAGCCCGAAGCATTGATGAGTCCGGGGTTGAGACCGCTTTGCACATGTGCCTGTATCGCACCTACCTGCACCTTGGTTGCGTCCACATCGTGACCGTTGAGTAGATTGATGGTCTGCGCCACCATTTCAAGATGCCCAAGTTCCTCTGCGGCAATATCAAGGAAAAGATCCTTAATCTCAGGATCCTTGATTCTGAAACTTTGTGCCATATACTGCATTGCCGCCTTCAGCTCGCCGTTCCCGCCGCCAAGCTGTTCCTGAAGCAAAACGGCATACTGCGGATTCGGTCTCTCCACCTCTACGGGATGAAATAACTGTTTTTCGT
>JAGBWH010000101.1 GCA_017629925.1 Clostridia bacterium | reverse complement strand
GATGCGGGCGTGAGTGGGTTGGTGGTGGGGAGCACCACGGGAGAAGGCACACTTCTCACGCCATCTGAAAAAATATCGCTTCTCCGTTATGTTTGTGCCTTCACCGAGGGCAAAATCCCCATCATTGCCGGAGTGAGTGCGCACACAGCCAAACAAGCCATCGAAATCGGCAAAGAGATGGAAAACGCAGGGGCAGATGGTCTGCTCGTGATGACACCGTATTTGACGGGGGTAACGCAAGATGGCTTGGTCGATTTTTTCGGGCAGGTCGCCATGGGATGTGCGATGCCTTTTATCATCTACCATTCCCCTGCGCGTTCGGGTGTCAAAATTGAGGTCGAAACTTTTGCGAAGTTAGCAGAACTGCCCTATGTGGTCGGTATCAAAGAAACCGACGGTGACCTCTCTCGTCTGTCGTCACTTTTGGCAGAGTGGGCGCCCTCTATTCCCTTTTATGCCGGGCATGAGGATCTGCTTTTGCCCCTTTTATCCTTTGGCGGTGCGGGGATCATTTCGGTGCTCTCTAATCTTTTGCCAAAAGAAATGATGAAAACCGTTCACTATTTTAGCGATGGAGATTTTCAACTTGCCAAAGAGATTTGGCGCACATGGCACCCCTTGGTTGCCCCACTTTTTTGTGAAGTAAATCCTATCCCCATCAAAGCCGCACTCTCTGCCGTGGGGCTATGTGAAAACCGTGTGCGCCCACCCCTGTTCCCCAATACGGAGATGGCGTCTGTTTGGCAGAAGTGGTTTTGTGAGGTGGGGCTGTCATGGTGAAATGTATACTCATAGGTGCAGAGGGGCATATGGGCCGTGTGGTATCCGGTTTGCTTCAAAGCAACCCGTCATACTCACTTGCTTGCGGTGTGGATATCTGCGGTGACAAGGCGCTGTCGCTTGAGCAAGCCATGGCAGTTGATGCAGACGTGATTTTGGATTTTTCCCATCACAGCGCTGTGCCCGATATTTTGGATTTTGCCCTAAAAAGAAAACTGCCCCTGCTGATTGCCACCACAGGGCATACAGAAGAAGAATATGCGCTCATAGAAAAGGGGGCTGCGCATATTCCCATTTGGCTTTGCGCCAATTTTTCCCCCGCTATGGGGTGGCTCAGCCAAACCGTCAAAGACGCCGCCGCGCAGTTTCCTTTGGCAGATGTGGAGATTCTCGAAGCCCATCGCAAAGGGAAAGCCGATGCACCAGGGGGTACGGCGAAGGTGTTATCTCACATCATTTCAAGTGCAGGCAAAAAAAGCCCCGCCATTCATTCTATGCGCTTAGGACATACGGTGGGCACTCACAGCATTATTTTTGACACGGGGGAAGAACAAATCATCGTCACACACATCGTCCACAGGCGAGAGGCATTTGCAAAAGGGGCGCTTGAAGCGGCAAAAATACTACTAAGCAAGCCTATTGGACTTTACACCGACTTTCTCTTAAAGGAGAGGATATGACACTTCATTTTTACAAAATGCATGGCGCAGGCAACGACTATATTTACCTGAATATGCTCGATCAAAAACTATCTATTCACCCCCAAACGCTTGCCCCTATGCTATCTTCCCGACATTTTGGTATTGGAGGAGATGGGGTGGTGCTGATTTGTCCGTCTCAGGTAGCCGATGCCGAGATGAGAATGTATAACCAAGACGGAAGCGAGGGGATGATGTGTGGCAACGCCCTGCGCTGTGTGGGTAAATACTTGTATGAAAAAAGAGGCATACATAAAAATCCGATGAAAATTGCCACCAAAAGCGGGCAAAAAGAGGTCACTTTTGAGATAGACAAGGGGACTGTGAAAACCATTGTAGCAGACATGGGTAAGGCCACAGGATACGGAGAGGTGGTGTGTTTTGACGTAGAGGGGGTGACTGTCTCGGGATATTTTATCTCTTTAGGCAATCCGCATCTTGTCGTATTTGAAAAAACAGACAACATCCCACTTGAAAAGATAGGCAATGCGGCGCAATCCTCCCCACGCTTTCCGGATGGGGTGAATGTGGAACTCGTCAAAATCGAGGACAGCCACCACCTCTCACTTACCGTTTGGGAAAGGGGGACGGGTGTAACGCTGGCTTGCGGTTCAGGTGCTTGCGGTGCGGTGGCGGTGGCTTGTGCGCTGGGGTATGTGAAGGCGCAAAGTTGGGTGAAGGTGTCTATGCCCGGTGGGGTACTGGATGTGCTTTGCGAAAAGGATTT
>JAGBWH010000100.1 GCA_017629925.1 Clostridia bacterium | reverse complement strand
CTGCTATTGAAATGGGGCTTTCCACCGTAAAATTCTTCCCTGCAGAAGCTGCAGGCGGTTTGCCCATGCTCAAAGCGATGAGCGCACCTTACGGCAAAATGCTCTTTATGCCCACAGGCGGTATTTCCCCCGACAATCTGCTCTCTTACCTGAAATTTGATAAGATTTTGGCTTGTGGCGGTAGTTTCATGGTCAAAGAGGACCTCATCAAAGCTGGTGATTATGAAGCCATCAAAACACTGACTCGCCAAGCCGTGAAAACCATGCTGGGGCTGGAATTCCTCCACATTGGTATCAACTGCGACAATGCAGAACAGGCTCTCCGTGGCGCACGTATGGTAGAAACCATGTTTGGTCTCAGCGTGGCGGATGGCACAAAATCTGCTTTCGCCGGTGCAGAATTTGAATTTATGAAACAAAAAGGCCCCGGCACAATGGGACACATCGCCATTCGCACCAATTTCTGCGACAGAGCCATTGCCTACTTCAAACGCCAAGGCTTCGAATTTGATGAAAGCACCCTCCAAACCTTTGATAATGGCAAGGCAAAATTCATCTACTTCAAAGATGAAATTTGCGGATTTGCTTTCCACCTCATTCAAAAATAAGCGATTTGCAAAAAAAAGAGAGAACAAACTGTTCTCCTTTTCATAAGGATGTTTACAAATTTCGGCAGAGAACTTGTTTCCTCTGCCGATTTGTGATATAATGGGGTGGGTGATGAAAATGGATAATGGTAATAAGCTACCGGTGCGAAAACGAAACCGTTTGAAAGACTACGATTATAGCGCAAACGGCGCATATTTTATAACGATTTGTACGAAAGATAGGAAAAATATTTTTTGGGATAAAGAACAACCCGATTTTGTAGGGGAGGATATTATCCTCCCGCCCGAAAACGTACAATTATCACCGCATGGCAAAATCGCAGAAGAAGCTATCAAAGCAATTCCGAAATATTACCAGCATATTGAATTGTTACAATATGTCATTATGCCAAATCACATTCACATGATATTATTTATTCCGTATGATAGCGGGAGGATGATATCCTCCCCTACGAGTATTTTAACGGTCGTTGGACAGATGAAGCGCTACGTATCAAAAAAGGCTGGTACGGCAATCTGGCAAAGATCTTTTCATGATCATATAATACGCGACAAAAATGATTACGAAAAAATTGCAAAATATATCTACGAGAATCCTATCAAATGGCAATATGATTGCTTTTACACTGAAGAATAGGGGTATGGGCTTTGCCTGATGCCGGTGTTGCTTGCAACGCTGTAATACAAAGGCGAAACTGGCGATAAATCAAGAGGAAACGTAATGATACTTTTGAGAAATTTTAAAAAAGAAGATGCTTCGGGATTGCAAGAACGTGGGTTTTCGAATTTATCCAAAGAGCAGGTAGAAGCTCTTATTTGTGATTGGGACAAAAAACAATTCAACGGCAAGTATTTTGAGATGTATGCAATTGTATCTGACGAAAAAATTGTTGGCACCATTTCGTTATATCAACATTCATCAGAAGTCGTATCAATTGGACCAGAGGTATTTTGCGAGTACCGAAGAAAAGGCTTTGCCAAAGAAGCAATGATATGTGCTTGTCAAATGGCAAAAGAAAAAGGGTTCAAAATAGTTTCGCAACAGATCCGAACCAATAATGCCGCAAGTATAGCGTTGCATTGCTCTCTTGGCTTTGAAACAAGTGGACTTGTTTTTACAAATGCTAAAGGAAACCAAGTATCCATTTATTTGAAATGTTTAATATAAATAAGAAGCAGATAATCAGCTGTTGTGAGCGATTATCTGCTTTTATCATCCTTATGAGAACCTGTCCTTGTTCTCTCTTTTTCTTTTTTTATAAAAATGTGGTCTACGGGGCGTTTTTTGCCTCTTTATCACACATCAATTTTGGGGGTGTTGGCATCGGTGAGATGAACGACAAGCTTGATGCGTTTGACTGCCCCATCGCGCTCTACGGTCAGCATCACCACATCCCCTTCCTCGCAACCCGAAATCACTTGATGTAACTTTGCCAAGGCTTGCGCATAGGTGAGTTCGGAGGTGAAATCCTTTGAGGTGCTTTCGGTTTTGATGTTAATGATCATATCCCCTGCCATCAACTCGCCCTCTTTGTGGTCCGCAAAACTGTCGGAGACGATCAAGCGAGACGAGGATGCAACGGGAAGTGAGAGGTCGATACCCAAACAGGGACGCCCCACTACATGACCGTTTTCTCGGAGTTTTCCCGTAATATCATATACCACAGAGAAGGGAATGGCAAATGCCACACCTTCCACTTTAGTGCCATCTGCCTCTGAAATTTTGGCGCTCACAATCCCAATCAGTTCGCCTTCCATATTAAAGACACCGCCACCGGAATTGCCGGGGTTTACTGCCATGTCCACTTTGATGAGTTCTTGTGGTGTGCCACCTACCTCCATTGTCACTTGCTCGCGGCTCACAATGCCAAAGGATGCGCAAATGCCAATATTCCCCACGGGGTTGCCCAAAGCGAGAACACTTTCTCCCATCACGGGTTTTGTGGTGGTGGGATTGGCAACGGGCAAGGTGTTGTTTTCCACAGAAAGCAACGCAATATCGCTTTTCGTATCGCTTGCCACGAGTTCGGCTGAAATGTCTTGCCCCTCATAGGTGCGAATGGCGATGTGCCGATAACCGACAACGCCGTGGGCACAGGTGACGATATAACTATGTTTTCCTTCGCGATACATCACCACACCGCTTGATACGCTGGCAATCGTGCCTTGCTCGTATTGCGCATAAACGGTGACAATGGTATTTTGCACAGCCGCCGCCACGTCTGCAATACGCCCTGAGGGAAGGGATACGCCACTGTTGGCAGAGAGTCTGCGGGCAATACCTTCAAAAGAGAGGGAGGCATCGCTGATTTTGACACCAATCAGCACCCCCACAGCCCCTCCAAGCACCGAGCAAAAGAGACACAACGCCAAAACAAAGGCGAGATAAGTGGACTTGGCTTTTTTTAGGGATTTCTTTTTTGGAGAGGGGGATGCGACTTCTGTTAAAACCTCCGCCGTCTCGCTTGGATTTGGCTCGTTTTCTGTGAAGAAGTCCTCGTGTTTATTTTCAGTTGCCATGTCTTTTTCTTTCTCGATCTAACCAGTCTTGCAAAATGATTTGTGCAGATAGGTTGTCTATATTTTCTTTTCTTTTTTTGCCATAGGTTTCTGTCATGGTCATCATGCGATGCGCCTCGACGGTGGAGAGTCTTTCGTCGTAGAGGGTAATCTCCACAGGCGTCTCCTCATGCAAAAGGTCACAAAAAGCCCGTACACGCTCGGCGCGAAATCCTTCGCTACCGTCCATGTTTTTGGGGAGTCCCACCACGATGAGTGTAACGTCATGCTGTTTGACGAGGATGGCAATTTCTTTTGCCACACCCCTCATGCCACCTTTAATGCACACGAGTGCAGAGGACAAAAAGCGGCTGGGGTCAGAGAGCGCTGTGCCTGTTCGTGTGTCCCCGTAATCTACACCAAGGACGCGACCTTTGGTTTCCATTTATGGTTATACCTTCCTTTATTTCGCCCTGAAAAGCACTTGCTTTTTGCCTTATCTTACAGTATAATAAGCAATAAGACCAAAGAAAGGTACACATTCATGACGAGTATTTTTGCTTGTCCAAAATGCAGACAGGGACTTGCGGAGCATCCCGCCACCTATACCTGCCCACTTGGACACAGTTTTGATAAAGCGGCATCAGGCTATGTGAATTTGCTTCAACCGAAAGAAAGCCATGCCGTGGGAGATAATAAAGAGATGATTTCAGCTCGCCGTCACTTTTGAGTGGGGGCTGGTATTTACCGCTTCGAGATACCCTGTCTCAGATGATGAAGCAGGTTTTGCCTCAAGGTGGGGTATGGCTTGATGCGGGGTGCGGAGAGGGCTGGTATGCAGAGGGGATTTGCCAAGCGCTAAGCGATGCAGACAACCCCGTGTTTTGCTTTGGTGTGGATATCTCCAAGGATGCCCTCAAATATGCCGCCAAACGTCAAGTGCCATCTATGAGATTGGCGGTGGGGAGTGTGTATCATATGCCCGTCTTAGACCATAGTTGCGATGCGGTACTCAATGTGTTTGCGCCACTTGTACCCGATGTCTACCAACGCATTCTCAAACGGGGAGGGCATCTGCTTTTGGCTGTGCCTCACACCACTCATTTGTGGGGATTAAAAGAAGTCCTGTACGATACCCCTTACCCCAATCCTGTATCTGACACTCACCTTGACGGGTTTGCTTTGATTGAAGAGCAGATGGTGCAGTCTCGCATTACCTTAACCAAAAAAGAGGACATCCAAAGTTTGTTTGTCATGACACCGTATGCTTACCGCACAGGCGAAAGAGGCAGACAACGCTTACTTGCGCTGGACCATCTTGAGACAGAAATATCTTTTAAGGTACTGCTCTATCAATTGGCTTTTTGATTATTTTTTAGGAGCTTTCGCTTTGGGCGAAGGCTTCTTTTTTTGTTTTGGTTTTATCTCTTTTGCTTTTTTGTCTTTGGCTTTTTTATCCTCTTTTTTGCCTTTTTGGGAAGCCGCAGGCAAAGCGGGGGATTGGGGTTCATCTATGTATTTGGCACTTTCACGGCTGGCTTGGAGCAAAAGATGCACAATGCGGATCATAATCTCCCTGTCTTGCTTGCTGAGCCGTGTAAAAGACGAAATGATCACACGCGCACTTCTTAATTTGTCGGAGACGATATCCGAAAGGGTTTTTGCCCCCGATGCGGTAATGATGCCAAATAGATTTTGGGTGAAAATTCTTCTTTCTTCCAGCGACAAAGACATAATCCATCTGTCAAGCGTCACATCTGCTCGCGCACCAAATGCAGAGCGGTTTCTGGCATACACGAAGTGTGCGCCGCACACCACCCAAGAAAAGGGATCGTGCTGAAGGATATTTTTTTGTGTGCTGTGAATAATACTGCAATGCTTGGGTTGGTGAAGTAGTGCGCCCACAATAGAGGATTGAGGCACGTAGGTCATCAGCCGTTTTTCAACGGCGGCATAGCCCGGCTCTGTGAAGAATTCAGGCATAAATCCGGGGCCGTCGTTACTGAATGCGCGAATGAGCCTTTTTTGCACGTCGGCTGACACGTGCACTGCGGCATAAAAGGACAAATTGCCCCCCTTGGAATGTCCGCCCACGCGAAAACGATGATCCGGAAACGCGCCTGCGGCTTGCTCTAAATATTCCACCGCATGGATTTGAGCAGGTACAGGGGTGATAAAGGCGAGCATGAAGTCTTCCTTCCACCCCACGATATTATCGTCTGTGCCACGAAAGGCAATAAAGAGTGTTTCATCAGGTAAAAGATAGGTAAGCGCGCAAAACTGAATATGTCTTTCTTCGTCAACTTCGTTGATAAATCCTGCCACTTGGGTGCCTGCAAAGCGTCTGCAAGAGGTCACCATTTTTGCCAATTTCACAATATCAGGGGGGATGATAGCACCAATATATTGCTTGGCTTCGGGCAGGTGCATAAATTCACTTACCGCTGTGGCGAGTTCTATGGTATCATCCCATCCGGAGGGGACGATCTCTTCAAAATTCAGGTAGCACACCATAGATAAAATCAGGTTATCCACCTCGCAAAAGGGGGCGTCGGAAAAGGAGAGATCACCTCGCCATTTCAGATATGCGAGAATATTATCAACGGGGGCAGGGGGGGAAGTGTATGCGGGTGTTGGCATGGGAGGAGATCCTTTCTTAAGAGTGAAGATTTTAGAGTGAAGGGGGGCGGGGTATTTGAATGAATTGACGGACAGCCGTCATGAATTGATGCTTCGCGACATGATTTCTCGTCGGCACACCGCCTCCTCCATGATTTGAATTGCTCTTTTCTGTTATGCCGAAGGCAATTCATGCACCCGAGGTG